>NZ_JBBIAR010000089.1:0-36065 GCF_054185165.1 Bradyrhizobium sp. UFLA05-109
GCACACCCACTGCCGGCGGTGCGACAGGTTACTGGATCAATCCCCCTTAGCGCATCGAGAGCACGCGATCAAAGACCCGAAAAGCGCCACCAAGGTGTTCTCGATGGTGCTCTGCTACTCACCGGCTGATCTGGGCGCGCTTCGTCGTCCACTAGGATCAGCAAATAGTCCTTCGCTGCATCTCCGGACGCGGGAGTCGCTTACTGCGCGGCGGCTTTATTCGCCCATGTCAAAGGCGAGCTCGAATGGAGGCCAATATGCCTGTCGTCGCGTCGATGATGGTTAGGGCCTCCTGAGTCTTGCCTTGCCCCAACGGATATTTGGTACACCGCTCGGATATCTGAACTAACCGTCTTCTTTCGCTGATCAGGATCGTGCTGCTCGTGTCGACGGCAAACTTGACGATATCCCGCATTGGATTTTTGTCGCCAAAGTCGGTCAGATCTTTCTCCATCGTGATCAGATACTCGTAGCTTGCTAGTTCGTCGGAGATCTGAAGAAGTTCCCGGATAGTCGAGTTGACACAGTCGGCGTCCTCGCTGGAAACATCGGGGCGCTTTACGGTTGCGACAAGGTCATTCATGAGGTTGGCAAAGAGCGGCCTAAGGCTCTCCGCCTGCCTGAAATCGCTCTCGGACAGGACGCCCGCACAGCACACACTGGGTAGGAACAGCCCAAGCCCCAAGCTTGCCGCCAGCATCTTTCGGTGCGCTCGCGCTGGGAACGAAAATCTCGTGATCAGGCCGTGCATCCCAATTGGTCCTTCCCCTGCCACCCCTTATTGTTAGATGGTTGTTTCTGTGCAAAGATCGGCCATCGTCGACTTCAGTTCACACTTGCTTTGCGTGCAGACATGTCGGCGTCTGAACCGCTCCCAAAGCCGGAGCATACGAGCATGACCGACGGGCCGCAACGGGCGTTTCGCACCGCGGCCCTAGACCGGGCTGCGTCTCCCGAGCAGCTCGATCATCTCGTTGTTATCACCAGGCCCGCTGACTGGATTCTTACCCTTGTGCTGTGCATTGCGCTTGTGGCGGCCGTGCTGTGGGGCATTTTCGGGCGCGTGCCCACTCGCGTCTCGGGCGACGGAATCCTGATCGGCAGTGGCGGTAAGGTCGTCGACGCCGTATCGGCCGCTGCCGGACGGCTGCAGTCGGTCGCCGTCACGGTGGGCGATCACGTCAGTAAGGATCAGCCCATCGCCCAGATCGTTCAAACCGACATCCAGCAAAAGCACAACGCAGCGACCGAGGTATTTCATGAACGCGAGCGGGAGCACGCCGACCGGGTGTCGAAAGCTGAAAGCGAACTCGCCGCCAAGAGCCAGAACTTTGCAAAACTTGAAATCGCCCTGCAACAGGTGATCAAGGCAACGAGCCAGCGCATCGAATATCTCACCGTCGACGTCAAGAACCTGGAGGATCTGCTGGCCAAGGGATACACGACGCGGCGCAATCTGGAAGAGCGACGCCAGGAGCTGACCGACGCGCAACAGCGTCGTACTGACGCCCAAAACGAGATTTTAAAGTTGCGGTCGCAGAAGACGGATCTGGAAACGGATCGCGGGCGTGAAATTCAGCAGTCCGAGTTTGCCCTCAACGATGCGCGGCGGCAAATGAATGCCGCAGCCGAACAGCTGAGCCAGAACACCCAAGTGATCAGCCCGATGGACGGGCGGGTTTTGGAAGTGAAGATTTCGCCCGGTTCGGTGCTAGCCATCGGCACACCGGTGATTGCGATCGAAAGCGAAGGCGCCAAGCTCCAAGCCGTCGTCTATGTTCCCGCGGAACGGGGCAAACAGGTTAAGCCTGGCATGCAGGTGCAACTCGAGCCGAGCACGGTGAAGCGCGAGGAATTTGGCATGATGCTGGGCAACGTGATCAGCATCTCTGATTTCCCGATGACGCCGCAGGGCATGTCCGCGCTGCTGCATAACGAAAGCCTGGTTTCACGCTTCTCGCACGACGGTGCACCCTACGCCGCGACGGTTGCGCTCTATGAAGACGCCTCCACTCCAACCGGTTATCGATGGGCCGTTGGCAAGGGGCCGAACATTCATCTCACGAGCGGAACGTTGGCGCGGGCCGAGATCACAACACGCCGGCAGCGCCCCCTCGATCTGGTGATACCCCTGCTCAAGCACCTCACGGGAATTGATGGATAAGCCTTCTCCAAAGCAGCCAATCAGCGAGCGCGGTCGGCCCAAATCTTACGTCAGCCGCATGGCGAGCTGGTTGCCACGCCGACGCACCCGGCGGACACCCATGATCCTGCAGATGGAAGCCGTCGAATGCGGTGCGGCGGCGCTTGGCATCATTCTCGGCTATTACGGTGCGTGGATTCCGTTGGAGCAGCTTCGTGTCGCATGCGGCGTATCGCGCGACGGCAGCAAGGCGAGCAATATCATCAGAGCGGCGCGCCGATACGGCCTCACGGCGAAGGGCTACAGCGTCGAACCTCCGGCACTTGCCGAGCTTCCGACGCCTTGCATCATTCACTGGAACTTCAACCATTTCGTGGTCCTGGAAGGAATTGATAGAAAGCGCGCCTACATAAATGACCCCGCGAGCGGGCGTCGGCGGATCGATCTGGTCGAGCTTGATCTCGCGTTCACCGGCGTTGTCCTGGTGTTTGAACGGGGCGAAAGCTTTGAGAAGGTTGGCAGCAAACCGAAGGGCATAAGCCTGCTCATGCGGGAGCTGCGCCAATCAAAGGAGGCGGTGGCCCTGCTAGTTGTTGTCAGCATCGTCGCGGTCCTGCCCAATATTGTTGCCGCAGGATTTTCAAAAATATTTGTTGATGAAATTTTGATCCAGCACACGCGCAGCTGGCTTGTGCCGCTCCTGATCGGCATGGCGCTGACGGCCGCCTTCCGGGCCGTTCTGACCACCATACGCCAATCGCTGCTATTGCGGCTGCAGACCAAGCTCGCCGTCGTGATGACCAGCCGCTTTCTGTGGCGTCTTATGACGCTGCCGCTGGAATTCTTCACCCAACGCCACGCCGGCGACATTGCAGGCCGTATTGCAGCCAACGAACAGATCGCCCGACTGCTTTCAAGCGGCATTGCCGCCAATGCGCTCAGCCTGATGTCGGTGGTCTTGTTCGCCGCGGCCATGGCCGTCTACGACGTTAGCCTGACCGCGCTTTGCGTCGCAATCTCTTTGGTAAATGTTCTTCTCCTGCGGCTTGTCGCTTCACGCCGCCAGGAACTGAGCTATCGGCTGGCGCTCGATCAGGGAAAGCTGCTCGGGGCGACCGTGAGCATGGTGCGGACCATCGAAACCATCAAAGCAAGTGGATTGGAGGACGACGCCTTCGGCCGGTGGGCCGGTCTTCAAGCCAAAACCCTCAACGCCGAACAGAGGATCGGCGCCTCCGCCATCATATTGGACATGGTCCCGACCCTGCTCTCGGGCCTCATGATCGCAGCGATTCTTGGTGTCGGAGGCTTGCGGGTTATTCAGGGCTCCCTGACACTGGGAAGCCTCGTGGCCTTCCAATCCTTAGCATTGAGTTTCTCCGAGCCTTTCGTCAACCTCGTTAATTATTTCGGCGGCCTGCAAACCATCAAGGGAGCGCTCGAACGGCTCGAGGATGTCTACCGATACCCGCTAGCGCCGCAACCGCCGACACATGCGGATGCCTTGCCGCCCAAGCTTACCGGCCGACTCGAACTTCACAACATCAGCTTCGGCTATTCGGTGCTCGAGCCGCCGCTTTTGGCGGATCTTTCGCTGGTGATCCCTGCCGGTTCACGCGTGGCACTCGTTGGCGTGTCGGGCAGCGGAAAATCAACCCTCGGCAAGCTGATCTGCGGATTGTACAAACCCTGGTCCGGCGAGATTCGTTTTGACGGATGTAGGCTGACGGACGTCCCTGCGGACGTTTTTGCGAACTCCGTCGCCTACGTCGACCAGGACGTCTTTCTGTTTGAGGGAACCGCGCGAGACAATTTGACGCTCTGGGATTCAACAACCGACGAGCGCCATCTGTTGACGGCGGCCAAGGACGCGCTGATTCATCAAGACCTTGCGATCAGACCAGGCAATTATGACTGCCACGTCAACGAAGGCGGTACAAACTTCAGCGGCGGCCAGCGTCAGCGCATCGAAATCGCCCGAGCTCTGGTTTGCAATCCCTCGATCCTTGTCCTGGATGAAGCAACTGCTGCCCTCGATCCGATCACGGAAAAATCCATCGACGACAACCTGCGGCGCAGAGGTTGCAGCTGCATCATCATCGCCCACCGCTTGAGCACGATACGCGATTGCGACGAAATCATCGTGCTCGAACGCGGGCGCATCGTTGAGCGCGGCACGCATGAAGAGCTTCTTGCGCTTCAGGCCTCCTATGCCAAACTGGTGGCGCGCGAATGACCGATCGATTTGTCAGGGAGGATTTCGTTGGGCATCAACGCGAGGTGCCGACCGGTCTGTTACACCGGACCGCGCTCGATGCGCGGCGCCCGATGCTTCTCAGCGACCAAGAGCACGTTCTTCAAGTGGCAGCCGGTCACGTCGATTTGTTTGCAGTCCAGCCGTCAGGCACGCGCCAGCATTTGTTTCGAGTCGAAAACGGCGAATGCATTCTGGACCTCCACAATGCCTGCGAAACCTCGGGTAGCCGGTTGCAAATCATCGCCGTCGGCCCCCCCGGGACTGAGCTTTTGGAGGTGCCGCGCAGGGCTGCGTCCTTTGGTCCTGTGTCTGGCTGGATTGCCCAATTGGCGACGTTCATGGTCCGCTCGGCGCCAAACGAAGCCATTTCCGAGCTGGTGAGCGGTGAGGCGATTGAACTGCACCCGGGCGAGCGCCGTCGCGGTCCGATGCGGGACCTCCTGTGGGCACACCTCGAAACCGGGACAGCAAAGGTCATGAACGTCGGCTCGAGCTTCGCTCCCGGACAGCCTCCCTTCCCTTTGACCGGTGGGATGTGGGTGGAAGCCGGCGAGCACGGGTGCAAATTGCGTCTCGACCCGTACCCGCCAGATTCCCTGGTTCTCTGGTCCGCGATTGATCGATTCCAGGTGGCTGTTATTACCCATCTCGAGCGCAGCCTCGCAGAGGGCGTCATTCGAGAGCGGGAACGCCTGGTCCGCCGTGGCGAACTCATTGTGTCGCAAACGCTCGACTCGTTTGAGCGGCTCTCTGATGTCGTGGTCAGAAAAGCCGATCGTACGCAATCCGAATGGGACCCGACAGACCCGCTGCTTCGCAGTTGCCGCGTTGTCGGAGAAGAACTGGGAATACCGGTTAGGCTTTCGCAGCGCGCTCAACCCACAAGACAGGCCTTCAGCGACATTCTGGAGATCGCTCGCACAGCCCAATTGCGGATCCGCCGTGTGCTCCTGCGCGATGTCTGGTGGACGACCGATGCTGGACCGCTCCTCGGTTGGCATGGAGAGGAACGTAGTCCAGTGGCTCTGGTGCGCAAGCGGGCGAACACCTACACGGTGTTCGACCCAAAGGGCGGAAGACATCGCTTGGTCGATCGCTCCGTTGCCGGCGAGCTCAAGCCGGAGGCCATCACTTTCTATCCAGTGTTGCCGTTCCGCCCGCTCCAATATCGCGATCTGCTCGCCTTTGCGATGCGAGGCGTTTCCAGCAGCATCGCGCGCATCGCGTTGGCTGTTGTGGCAATCGGGCTACTGTCGCTGATCCCGCCACTGCTCACCAATGTCCTGGTCAATTCGGTTATCCCTCGCACCGAGATCGATCAGCTCGCTGTTTGTGCGCTAGCGCTGACGGTCACAGCTGTGGCGATGGCAAGTTTGCAGATGATGCAAGGACGGGTCACGTTAAGGCTCGAAGGTCTGCTCGACTATAAGCTGCAGGCCGCGGTGATCGACCGATTGCTGCGCCTGCCCACCTCTCTGTTTCGCGAATATACAAGCGGCGATTTGGTCGATCGCGCCATGGGCATCGACGCCACTCGCCGGATCTTCACCGGACGTGTGCTCGGCGGCTTTACGGCCTCGTTCTTTTCTCTCTTCAGCATTGGGCTGATGCTCTACTATGACCTCCGACTGGGCAGCATTGCACTGCTGCTCACGCTGATCAGAGCGGCTGCAATTCTTGCCACGAGCGCCGTGCGACTCTACTACGAAACTAAACATTTCAACCTGCAAGGCAAGGCCAGCGGCTTTGTGCTACAATTGATTGCGGGCGTCGGCAAGCTGCGGGTGGCCGGCGCAACGGAGCGCGCGTTAGCGCGATGGTCGCAACAATTTGCCATTCAGAGACAATTTTTCATCGCCTCGCAGCAAGCGGCCAACGCCCTGGGCACCTTTGACATCGCCTTTTCGATGCTGGCGACATTGACAATCTTTGCGCTTGCCTCCTACACAAACAGTCACGTCCTGCTCGATCTCGGTGCATTCCTCGCCTTTCTGGCAGCGTTCGGACAGGCCACGGCCGCGATAGGTAGTTGGGCCTCAAGCGTCAGCGAATCACTGGTGACGATTCCTCACCTCAGCCGACTGAAGCCCGTGATTTCGACCCCTGCCGAAATCTCTGAGGAACGGCGATCGCCCGGAGAGCTATCCGGAGAGATCGAACTTTCCGGCGTCGTCTTCCGCTATATGCAAGGCGGGCCGAAGGTCCTGGATGACGTCAGCCTAAGCATTGCGACGGGTGACTACGTCGCAGTCGTCGGTCCCTCAGGTAGCGGGAAATCGTCGCTCTTTCGTTTGCTGCTCGGTTTTGAGCGCGCAGAAGCCGGCACGGTGTTTTACGACGGCAAGGCGCTCAACACGCTCGACATCAGCGCCGTGCGCCGGCAGCTTGGGGTGGTGCTGCAAGATACCAAGCTCGCAACCGGAAGCCTTTACGAAAACATTTGCGGCGGCGTTGATTTGCCGCTGGAGAAGGCGTGGGAGGCCGCCCGATTGGCGGCGCTGGATGCCGACATCGCGCAGATGCCGATGGGAATGCATACGCTGGTTGCGGAAGGCGTGAATACGCTGTCGGGCGGTCAGCGGCAGCGGCTATTGATCGCCCGGGCTCTTGCGCGCTCACCACGGATTCTTCTGTTTGATGAGGCAACCAGCGCACTCGACAACCAAACCCAGAGCATCATCGGCACCTCGCTGGAACGATTGAGCATCACGCGGATTGTGATTGCGCATCGCCTCAGCACCGTGCGCAATGCAGATCGTATTGTCATGCTCTCGCGCGGCAAAGTCGTGCAAACTGGAAGCTACGCAGAGCTCATGAGCGTTCCGGGTCCGTTTGCGGATTTTGCCAAGCGGCAGTTGCTTGAACCCGGTCATCGCTAGTCTAACGGCGGCGCGGGCGATCATCCGCAAGCATCATGTGCAGCATTACAGTCTTACGACTGGGATTGTAGCGAACGAAAGCGCGTTCTTGAAAGAGCAAGATCAATTGTGTGGCTGCTGGGCATCGAGACCGTGTCGAGACCTCTTCCCGTAGTTCATTGCGCGAGGGTTCTTGTGTCCGTGAGAATTCTCGATTGATAATGAGTATCCGCTCCCCTCGGGAGGAGCAGCCCGTGGAGTGCGCGGGCATTGCCGACTTAGCTGATGGATCCGGCCTGGACCCCGGTGTTCGTCTGAGGGCCGGCCACCTGGACAACGGAGCCGCCGAGAGCAACACCGGTCTGGTTGAGCGAGTTATTCTGAAGAAGAGTCTGGGTCAACGTCGGGATCGAGATCGAAGCAACGTTGATAGTACCGCCAGCCACCGCCTCGCGCCCTACAGCGGCTCTCGGACGACAAGCTGATCCCGGATCATTCGAAGACGCGCCTGTGGCGACTTGGCCGACCAGGGTGCTCACGCCTAACGGGGATTGATCCAGTCCCTGTCGCGCCGCCGGAAAGCATGTCGATGCGGCCAATGCCGCTACCAGTTGCGTAATACCAGCGCCCGTCAGCCCAACAGGTGGCGTGATGACGCGCGTGCGCACATTACCGCCGCTTGTTCAGCTGAGATCAACGTATGATTGTTGTGCTATCTTTCGTGGGTGTCCCACCGACGCAGGGGACTGTCCTAGGGCAACGCTTGCTCGAATTGAGGGGGCCATCGCCTGAATTGAAATCGCGCAACAGGAGGGAATGCCACGAGACACGATTACAAAATCGCAATGGTATTGATCTTCGCCAATATGTCGGTTTCGGCTTTTGCTGGCGACAATCTGAAAGGCACCTATGCCGTCGCTGGCACTTCGATACATGTCTAGTGGCCCCGTCTGGATTTGCAAACGACAGCGAGGGAAATCCGACGATTGCGAATGGCACCGATAGCGCTTGGTACTGGGCAACTTCCAGGCTCGATTGACTTTCAATGGCGACGGAACGGGCAGTACATCTGGAACATGGGGGAACATGCCTCCGCCGCCGCCCGCCAAAGTCACAGTGAGTGCTGGCGCTTTTTCGTACTCCTTCATTCACACTCCCGTCGTAAACAACTCCTTTACCGCGATCCCGACGCCGAGGAGTTACAATGCTACGGTCAATTACGGGCCAACTGCTGGCCGCCAGGTCTCGACTGATGCTTCTTGTCATCGCGTGTATCAGCTTTCGAATGACCAGAAATACGGCGCGGTCGCCAATACAACACCAGAGCTTGAACGTTTCTCATGGTCGGAAGGCTCTGAGACCAAAACTCTTGTTCGTATCTGTTACATTGCAGGTAATCTAGCTCGGCTGGACTGATGAACTTTAGGTAGGGGATGGGATCGACCAAAGCGAATCGAACAGAGGCCGCCGACTAACAACCTCTTTGGATTGCGCCAACCGTGACGAATTCGAGCACCCTCGAAGTCGGCCACAAGATGCCAGGTTCGGGTCATTGCCGGGTACGGCTCGGATCAAGCATATGATTATGCTTCGCGTCCAAGAGCTGACATTGTGTGCTGATGATTGCACCCAAAATAGAGGCCCCGACGATGCACGTCGGGGCCTCTCGAGGATCAGCAGGCTCGGGTACATCCGCCGGACTTCTGATCATTGACGCTGCATTACCGCACTCAATCTAGCGCAGACTGTGACCAGGGGCACTCAGGTTGATACCTCCTTGCGCCTCTGCCTCGTAGTTCGCGACCAGTTCGCCGGACCGAACGAACTGGTCGCGTGCCCGGCAGCCCTACATCATCCCTGACGTACCCTCCACGTTGGGTCACCGGGAATTCAATCATCGCGTAAGCAGCCCAAACGCCCAAACCTCCGCCTAAGCCCTTGCGCCGACCTACTACCCACGACAGCAGCCTCGATCCCATCAACCGTTGACAGCGTTGCCGCGACGTCGTCATTGTCCTTGCCCTGAGCGTAGGGGCTCGACCCATAGCGCGTGGCGCTAAATCCCATCACCGACGGTCGGCTCCGGCCTTGACTTGCCGCAGTGCCGTGCATCACAGTCGAGGAGAGGCCGATATGTTGTCATCCAGCAGTTAGCGCACCGTAGCAGTTTACTGTTCGCGGTAAGCGCGGCGGGACAGGTGGCCTCCTCAGCGCCTGTCCCGCTGTCCCAACCCTCTTCGTCCGCGCGACCGCTGCCGGCCCCCATTGGCGATGGCTCGGCGTAGTCGCCCCACTTCGCCGGCGCCCGTTGAATTCACTGGCTTTTCGCGAGCATCAAAATGAAGCTCCACGTTGGAGTAAGCCATGAAGCCTGTCGGCATTTATCTGCGTGTCAGCACCGACGGACAGACCACGGAGAACCAGCGCCGCGAGCTGGAGGCGGTCGCCGAGCGCTCGGGCTGGGTGATCGTCGGCCTCTACAAGGACGCCGACGTCAGCGGCTCCAACCGCCACAACAAGCGTCCTGGCTTCGATCGGCTGCTGAAGGATGTCACCGCCCGCTAGATCAACATGATCACGGCCTGGAGCGTTGATCGCCTCGGCCGCAGCTTGCAGGATCTGGTCGCTTCCTGGCGACCTCCAGGCCGTGAAATAAGTGCGACCTGTACCTGCACCAGCAGGCGCTCGACACCACGCCCCCTCGGGCGCACGATGTTCCAGATGTGCGGCTTGTTTGCCGAAGTCGAGAAGGCCATGTCGTCGAGCGCGTCAACGCCGGCCTCGCACGCGCCAAGGCGAACGGCGTGAAGCTAGGCCGTGACAGCCGCAAGGACGGCCACAGAAGCGCTGATGAGAAGCGCTGGGGGATGAAAGCAGGGTCGAGCTGCAAAGACGCATCAGGCGGCTGCGCAGCGAAAGCAAGGGCATTCTCACGATCACCCGCACGATCGGCGTCGGCACCAGCACCGTGCAGCGCGCCCTGGAGGCGTCATGACTGACCGCCGGGTCGATTCAAGAACTTCCGGCGCTGAAGGCGCGCTCATAGATCGAACCCATAGCCGTTTCTGAGTGATACAGCGGTTGCGGCTTTATGGTGGCTACGAATGCCACGAAGCACAGCGCTAAGAGCGCGAAGGTCATGAGACTGAAAGTGTGGTTCAGGGTCACCTTCGCTCCATTAGTTCTAGAACTGTATCATGCGAACCGCACCATGAAGAGATCGACCCGAATCTTCCGTGACGGCACTCACAAATCTCTGTCTTCCCTGCCCGGTGCTGCAGACAAGTCAATCTCTTCAAGATCAATCATGATCACGACTCGCCTAAACTGCGGCTGCCCGGCTGATAAAGCCGGAGTTCTGCTGACCACCGAGCAGATTGACGGCGGTGGCGTTAGCGCCGACAGCCACAGCAATCTGCACGGCAATGTTTTCCTGTATGAAAATATTGCCGAAATTGACGATATTGCCGAAATTGCCGAAGCTAAAAAGCCCGTGATGCCCATGATGCCCGTGATGCCCGTGATGCCCTCCACACACAGCGTCGAGGTCCGTATCGATCAGTTCACGCATTTCACTCATAAATTTCCTCCTCAGGGGTTGCAATCAACAACATGTGGCTCGAACCATACTGAAGGGTGGCTTTTCTATCTGTGACGGAAATCACGGGCGGCAATGGCTTGCTCACGGCCCACGTGTTCGATGGGAATGCCGCTCGACATACTCGCGGCCATCGCACGCAACGAAGACCGCCGCCGCCGGCAGGCGCAAGGGTAAGCCAAGACCAGCGCAGAGGGCCGCCAATGTCGAGCGTAACAAGGCATTTCCCGCATGCTGCCAAGATTGTCGCAGAACGCTATCCCGTCCGCCACGGCATGCAGCCGCGCCACCATCGCGAAGTAGCCAAGCAAATGGACGCTGCGGGACTCAGGGAAGGCAGAGGAGGCTCTACATTGTGAGCGCCGTCACGGAAGATTCGGGTCAATCTCTTCATCATCGGGTTCATGGCTGCATGATGCAGCCCCAGACAAAAAGGCGGCGAGGAACACGGATGAACCTAAACTGCATTTTTAGTCTTATCATCTTCGCAATCGGAGCGCTGTGCTTCGTGGTGTTCATAACCACCCTAAAGCCACCGCTGCATCGCTCAGAAATGGCCGTGGGCTCTATTTATGGCCGCGGGGTAACGACCTAGACTAGCCGATAAATATAGAAATGCTCGTACGGCCCTCTGTAGGTCACTGGCGGGGCAATTCAGCCCCGCCACTAATCGACAGGCTTCCGAGCCTCTTCCCTATATCGCGTTTCCAAGCACTGCAAGATGATGCAGCGTTCTGCTGCTATCTCCGACGGCAATGCGCCCGGTTCCAGCGATGGCGGGCGCGGCCGAGGGGACGCAGGTACGACAGCTGCCGCGGAGGTTCGGCTAACGACGGGGCAGCACGGCTGACGCCCCAGCCATCGGCCTAGCGCTGACGTTGGATCCATGCCTCGTCAGTGAATGTGAGTTGAGGCCGGACCGATCACAGCCCCGCGAGGCTCCCAAACCGCACGATGTTGCGGATGATCACGGACAATCCCTTTTGCGGCCCAGTATGTCTCTGGCATGCAGGGTCGAGCTTGCTCGCCCGGATGTTGCAAGGAGGCGTACATGACTCAGGTCTATTTCCATGGCTCGAACGCTAAGGGAGTCACTGATGGATCGTCGCGGTACATTCGTATCCGACCTGATCGAGGCGTGTGAGGAGGCCGCCCGCAGGGTGCGATCCCTCGTCGTAGCCGCCAATCTGGATGAATGGCGGCAGTGGGCCCTGCGTGTCAGCGACGAGATTTTCGTTCTGCCGTTCGCATTCGTGCTCGGCAAGCCGCACTGAGAGACTGCCATGCTGTCAGAGCCATCATTCATACTTCTTCGTCAGAGGTGAATGCGATCACGACAGCAATCATCCGGCGTGCCTTCGCCGGAGCGATACTCGTCCAACGGGACTTCCGTCGCAGCCCGGACACAATCGAACAGCCTGCTGCTCCAAACGGTACATTTGGGAAGACTACGTAAAGCTCTTGCCTCCCGGAATCGTGCAGCGGCCTCTCTAAAGAATTTGCGGATTGTGAGAAAACTCACAGACAAGACGGCGGATTTCATCTTGTGATCTCCGGTCGGCTCTAACGATCGGGAGTATGCACACGTCACATCCAATGTTGCATAGCAGCCGTGACCGGCAAGGCGACGGTCGCGCCGCGGCTTCATCTATCCCAAGAACGGCTTCTATATTTCTCCGAACCGGTGATCCGCTTCGGTTTGTTGAACATGGGCGTGGCGCCCGCGGGCTACGACAAACCCAACACCTGTCATCATCGTTTGCTTGTCGATGCCGAGTTGCCTTCGCTCGACCAGCCGCTCCTGAACTACTTCAACCACCTGCACTTCGGCGCTGGCCAGATCGAAGCGAAGATCACGCTCCCGATCGGCCAGCACAAACTGCGCCTCCTGTTCGCCGATTTCGCCCGCGTGCCGCTCGATGCGGCGATGTTCTCCGACATCATCAACGTCACCGTGACGGAGAACGGCCAGCCGCCGGCAAAGCGCAAATACCGCCATCGCTCCTCGCGGAGTTACGGATATTGATGCAGCAATGAAACCGCGCCGGCTCTTGATCCACGTCCTCTGCCTCATCGTCAGCGCGATGTTCGCCGATGCGGCCGCAGCGGAGCGTCGCGTGGCCCTGGTCGTCGGAATCTCCGCCTATACGAACGCACCGACGCTACCCAATACCGGCAACGACTCCAAAGCGATCGCAGCGCTGTTCAAATCTATCGGTTTCGACGTCGTCATTTCGCGCAACGATCTCGGCGTCGTCGACTTCAAGCGCACTGTGCGCGAGTTTCTCATTACTGCAGAGAACGCCGATGTGGCGGTGGTCTATTACGCCGGTCACGGCATCGAGATCGGCGGCATGAATTATCTGATACCGATGGATGCCAAGCTGAGCCACGACTACGACGTCGACGACGAGGCTATCGCGATCGATCGCATCATCTGGGCGCTGCAACCGGTACGTCGCCTGCGTTTGATACTACTCGACGCCTGCCGCGACAACCCGTTTGCGGCCAAGCTGCGATCCGCAAGTCGCTCGCCGACCAGAGGCGGGCTCGCGAGGCTTGATGAAGTCAGTGCCGATACGCTGGTGGCCTACGCCGCAAAAGCCGGCTCAATTTCCTACGACGGCGACGGCGTGAACAGTCCCTATGCGACCGCGCTGCTGAGATACCTTGCCGAGCCCGGCGTTGACATTCGTATCGCACTTGGTCGTGTCCGCGATGCGGTTATCGCCATGACCGGTGGACGGCAGGAGCCGTTCATCTATGGTTCTCTCGGCGGCGCAACCATCTCCTTAGTGCCCCAGTTGGGTGCAACAATTGTCGCGCCGGCACCGCCGCCCCTGGCCCCTCCGCCAGTTCTGGCGCCGGCCGCGCCGAAGCCGACCGTGATCAATCCAACGCCGCCAAGCGCGCCACCGGCTGCGAAGGCGGACCTGCCCAAGCCGCCGCTTCCCGCGCAGCCCGCCCCCGAAATCACGGACCCCTGTGTCCGCGACGAAGCGAGGCTGGCTCGTCTGCGCGCCAACCCAGCGCCGGACGAGATCACCAACTTCCAACGCGAGGTCACCTGCAAGCGGCTCCGTCCACAAGTACAGCGTCTGTTTGAGAGTATTGATAGCAATACCGCTCCGCCTTCTGGCGGAAATGCGGCGCCGCAAGCCGCTCCGAAGCTGCAGGCACTGAACGAGTCTGCCCGCTTGGAAGATACTTGCACCCGCGACATGGCGCGGTTGCTGAGCGTGCGCGCTGAACCTACGTTTGAGGCGATCACCAAGTTCGAGCTGGAATTGGGCTGCGAGCGGCTCCGGTCCCAGCTCCGCCGATTGCGCGAGAGCGTCGCTCCTTGATCTCGTCTGGACACTTCGCGATGTGTCCATGAGATTTCCCGATTGAAATTAGTGCCCCGCAAGGCCTCTCCTGGGAAATTGCCGGTCACTCAAATACGAGACAACATTCGCTCGAGCGCGTCGCTGTTAGGATCAGTCGCGTTCGAAGACTTTGGCGCCAGGGTAAACTCGGCGGGCGTACATAACAACCAGCTCCCGGTCCTGAGTCTCCAGGAAGGGAGTTCGGAGCTGGCACGACCCGACGACAAGGTGCCACAAGCCATTAAGTCTTTGAATCACGATGCTCATAGTGTGTTTCTCGAAGAACCGCAAACAACTGTTCGACGAGACACTCTTACAAGTCACGCGTTGGGGCCGTGATCCCAATCACATATTGCAGAGCGTAATTCGAACCCTCACTATTCGATCACCGATGGATCGCCTGCTTTGCGCTGATTCAGGTCTGCTTCAAGCATCGATTCGAAGATTATGATCGGCAACCAAAACACAAGCATGGCAATTTCCTCCGTCGCATAACAACCCTCGGCTTTCGGAGCTCGTTCCCAAAATAAACAGCCGAGTGCCAGGAACGTTTTCGTTTCTTATCAAACTACTGCGTAGTTCTTCGCTGCTTTGCGGCGCGAGTAGTTCGCCGGCTTTACGTGGTTGAGAAGCCGCACCGACCGCAACTCGGCCTGTTGATCGCTCGCAATCGTCGGAATTCCCTAGAACCTGTACGCGTCGCCGTGTGCAGCATAGAGGAGCTGAGCGTGCGGGACCGAGAGGACCGATCACATCCGCTACCTTACCGGTCTAGTGCTTCATCTCCATAGCCAATCGATCAGCATCATAGCAAGACCGCGGCTAATTTCCGCTGTCAGTGAAGGTCACCTACCCGCCTGATCTCAATGGCGCCCCAGATATGGTGCAATGAGCAAGGCGGCGACGTCCTATCCCGCCACCGTCGATTCGCATTCAATCCCGGCGCGGATGTCTTGCTGTCGCGATCTTCGGTGCCACATTGCTCGCCGCGGTGATGCCTAGAAACGCCTTCGTCATGTGGCCGAAGTTCCAGTGACGCGCATCACGGTCGTTGACCTTGGGATCGGCTATCCCGGGCGTGTGTTGGAATACACCTTGCTGAGACAACCGTTACTGTTCGTTGAACCTTGGAGGTTAAATGGCTCGGATTAGAATTTCCCATAGCTGGCGGACCGTTCGCGGTGCGCATATCCGTATCGTCCACCGGCGTAGGGTTGCGGTTAAGTCGGGCTCAAGCGTTTCGCAGATTTGCATGTCAGGGAATGGCCAATTATTGCGGCTCAGGGGCACCCTGGGGGTGAAGGCATCGCCATCGTCGTAGTCGTTATCCTGCTAGCGGTGGCGACAGCAGTTGGGCCGCCTTGGTCGGCGGCCTCTTTTGTTTCAGTCCTACCGCAACCGTCGGCGGTGTGCCGCCAGCCGCTGGCGGCGCTTCTTGCGGTGATATCGGCGCCCGCCGGCGCTTCAACATATCTTCCTCGAGGTCAGCGAGATTGGGGCAATTTCTGTGGGTTGAACAGGACGAGCCAAGATCAGAGCTGCTCCGCTGCTTTGCGACGCTACTTCTCAATCAGCGGCTTGGGCCGACGACTCGGCTTGTCGGGGATGAAGGATTGAGTTATGCGGGCTTTCTCGCTTCTGGCGCGTGGGAGCGTGGCTACGCCGAGGACGGCGAGAGCCATGCCAAGTATTCTCCACCGAGCATCGTCAACGAGCCTTGACTGGCGATAGGGCCCTACACGGGCGGCTGCGATCTTTCGACGCGCTCTGCCTCAGTCGCCTCCGCCAGACGCACCTTCGACGCTGTCACCCGCCACGCGTGCGCGGAAATCCGGGCAACAAAAGGTTTCAAATACAGGAGCCAGGAAATGACTCTTCTTTCAGTTATCGGCTGGGATATTATCGGGTGGGACAGCCTCACGCCACAGGGCATTCGGTTCGGCATTGCGACCATCCTTGCGCTGTTAGCGGTGGGCCGCCCCGGGCCGTCGGTCTTTGAGCTTTTTGGCGGCCTAATCTGCATCCTGGGTGCTGGCCTTATGGTGGCGCAGGCGGTCTCGCTTGGTTGAATCCTCGCTGGCGGGTTTGCTCTCGACACCCACCCGGATGGTGTTACGAATATTTCAAAGGACGTTGCCCCCCACTCTCTTCAGTGAAATTACAGCAAGGCGTCACATATGATATGATGGCAAACTGATGATTTGCACCACAGGGGTCGGTATGAGTGATCTGGTCTCACCTGAACAACCAGCCGGCGAGGTTGCTCCGCTGCGGCCTAAGCCGGCGGAGGAGAGCCGAGATCAAAGGCAAGGAGCGTGTGCCCAATGATTACCCAACTGATTCCGAAGCTGATGCCTGATGATACCATTGAATGGTCTGACAGCGAGCGCGCAAAGGTCGCCTGGGTCTCGGAAGACGGCAGCAGATTCCGCGTACATGGCCTGCCGACGCTTTTGCGCGCGACGGACGCCTTCACGGTTGTCAGCAAACGAGTGGATATTCCGGATTGAACGAGCTGTGGGCGTTAGCGTCGGCCGGCGCTGCCTCACAGGGCTCGGTATGAGTGATCTGGTCCCATCTGGCCAGCCGCCGGGCGAGGTATCGATGAGCCCATTTCGACGGACTGCGAACGCGCGATTCAAAGCCTTGTTCTATCGACAAAAAACGTCAAAAAGTCCCGCAAGATGGGCGCGCCCTTTCTTCTCTTCCCGATCCTACTGACCTGCCTGGCGGGTGTGGTGGTTTGGTGGTCGTCCGTTCTCGATGAGGCTCGGTCCCCACTTGGGATGCGCCATCAACTTTTAGGCGGATAGCGACGAGATATTATTTCCCGCACCGATCGGCGCGCTGCCCGTCGTTGGAGCCGATGTCCATCTCAACAAGCTGCTGCTTCAATATGCTGATGAAGCCCTCGGCAACCGAGCGCCGCGACGAACGGGCATCCGATCTCGCGTTGAAGATCAGATCGCGCAATTGCTTCCGCACGGCAAGGCCAATGCGTCAGAGATTGCGCGCCGCCTTGGCATTAGCCGCCGCACCCTTGCTCGTGCATTGTCCGACGAGGATACAGCCTTTTCTGGCGTGCTTGGGGAGTTTCGGTGTGCGCTTGCCCAACGCTATCTCCGGGAACGAGACCTTCCGATTTCCGAGGTCGCTTGGCTGTTGGGCTATAGTGAGGTTAGCTCCTTCACACATGCCTTTGCTCGCTGGACTAGGTCGACGCCAACAGCGTTCCGCAATCTAAGAGACGTTCGCTGAGCTTCGGCGCGACGCTGGCTCAAAATCTCAATTTTTTGGCGCATGATAGGGAGCTTTTTTGGCCGCAATGCGCTAACGCCCGGAGCCATGCAAGCACGACAAAAAGCGGCTGCGATAATCAACACACTCGCACGAAAGCATCGCGGTTCACTAGGGCGCGGCTCCAGACTCCTGAGGCGATATGATCCGTTGTTCGTGGCTTCGGTTGTTTGGCTTGCGGCTTGGTTAGCTGCGATGGTCTGGATGTTGTTCAGATTGTAGCCCGCCCGGTCTCACGGGCTAACATCGTGTTTATTGCAGCCAGATCGCTTTCCGGATGTTTTATTTTGAGCAGCGAAACCGTATGCCTGATTTGTAGCCAACCCCGAGTGCTCAGGGGCGCTTTTCCTGTCGCAAAGGGTTTTGACCTAGGTTTCTACGAATGCGTCAGCTGCGGCAGCGACCTGTTGCTTGTTGCCAGAGCGTCCAAACCATCGGTACCTAAGCTAGGGAGAGGAAGACCTTCTCGCAGTCAACAGCTCAAGGCAATTGACGCAGCGCTAAAGAAATTTGCTCGGATCGCAGTTGCTCCAAAACAGAAAGGCCCGCCAGCGTGACGAGCACGCTGGATCTTGAGGTCGGTCTTCGGCTTCAGCTTGAGCAGCGCCGCCATCGCACCGGCCACTGGCCGGACGCCCAGTGCCGCACGCTGCGCTCGCCGAGCTGGAGCTTCTCGGCGAATTCTCTGACCGTTGGAGCGGTGGTGCTCGGAGCCGAAGCCGAGCTTTTTGAGAACGGCGTTGAACTGGTCGGCAGTCATGCTGCCACTCCAAGGGCCCGACGTGCAGTGCGCTTGCCTGAACACGCGGCCCTAGGCACTCGCAGATGATGTCCTCCAGCTCGATCTCTTCGGCAGGCTTCCGAATGTCAGAAGAGTAAACGGTGCTGGTCATCGGCCCCTCGCGAGAGTGTGCGGCAGACAGACCGTCGTTCCACAGCAACCCATTTCCGTCGCAGGCATAGGGATCGCTGCCGCACCAAATTAATCGTACCACGACCCGAAAGGAAACCACCATAGCCCAGCGGGCTCGCCCTGTTCGTCGTCAAGACCGCAGCGGCGGGAAGCGGGCTGCGATGTTGGTAGATGCCGATAATACCATCGGAGTGAGGTCGAGCCTGCCCATAGGCGACATGAAGGCGCACTAGGCGTCCCACAAAGTGCTACTCTGCAATCCTACTGGCGTGGTCCTTGGAGGGAGGGACACATGCGGCGGAGGGAATTCATAGCGGCTACTGCAGCACTGCTTGTTTCGCCACGACGTTCGTGGGCACAGGGACCGCCTCGCCGGGTTGGCTATCTTGATACCGCGCCCCTGTACTTGCCAAACTACAAGGTGTGGCAGGACAGCATGCGCGATCATGGTTGGATCGAGGGGAAGAACCTGATCGTTGATTACCGATCGGCCGAGGGGCACGCCGAGCGCGTAGTGCCTCTAGCGAACGAGCTTGTCGCGCTCAAGCCCGAAGTGCTCGTTGGCCCGAGCGCGCAGGAAGCCCTAGCCCTGAAATCGGCGACTGCCAGCATTCCGATTGTTTTCTTTGCTGTGGTCGAGCCCGTGCGGCATGGCCTCGTCCAAGGCCTGTCGCATCCCGGCGGCAACATAACGGGTCTAACATCCCTCGTACCGGGAAATTTCTTGAGCAAAGAAATACAAATCCTGCGGGAGATGGTTCCTGCCGCCTCAAAAATCGCGGTCTTGGTCAACCTGAGCAATGCAGATCACAGGTTCATCGTAGCCGAGGAGTTGCCCGAAACCGCTCGGAAGCTGGGCGTCACCATCCCGGTACTGGAGGCGACCACGGTGGAGGAACTCGACATTGCCTTTGCTTCCGCCGCGGCCCAGCGCGCCGATGCAATTTTTCCTTTTGCCGATGAATTGACCGTTAATCACGTCACACGAGTTACCGCGCTGGCGGCGGAGCATCGTCTGCCCGCGTTCTACTTCTTCCGACTGTTCACCACCAATGGCGGTTTGATTTCATACGGCCCCGATATAGCCGATCTGCTCCGGCGTGCAGGCGGCTACGTCGATAAAATTCTCAGAGGCATCAAGCCTGCCGATCTGCCGGTAGAGCAGCCGACCAAGTTCGACCTAGTGATCAACCTCAAGGTTGCAAAGGCGCTTGGCCTCGAAATACCTGCCTCATTGCTCGCCCGCGCCGACGAGGTGATCGAATAGAGATGCGATTTGCAGCGGCACATGAGGCCGGTGATAGCCCTTCTGCGACCTCTCCGCACGCCTCGTTGGGGTCCGGTCAGTGGAACGGGACTTTGCGAATTCGGTTCGCAAACATGCACACCGAGACCATGAGCAGGTTAGCATGAGCTTGCGCACGAACGCGCTGCGGAGGATTAAGATGAAAATCGACGGGCGTTGTCACTGCGGATACATCACCTTTGAGGCCGAGATCGAGCCGGACAAGACCCTGCTCTGCAATTGCACCGACTGCCAGACGTTCTCCGGCTCTGCATTCCGCGTGCACGCCTTCACGCGGGAAGACGCTTTCAGGTTGCTCTCGGGCCAACCGAAAGTCTACGTCAAGACCGCCGAAAGCGGCAACAAGAGGCCACAAGCTTTTTGCCCGGAATGTGGAACGCATGTCTACGCGACGGCGCTCGGAGCAGGCCCCAAGATTTACGCCATCCGCGTGGGCTCCATTCGTCAACGCGACCAGATCGTCCCCCATACTCAGTGGTGGTCTCGCTCGGCGCAGCCATGGCTCACATCCGTAGGCTCGATGCGAACGTTCGAGAAGCAGCCTTAGAGCGATCAAACCGGCAACGTAAGGTTTGACCTGATGGCTCTCAGACGCAGTGGCCGCACCGATCACTCTGCGATTGGCCCATCAGCGAAGTGGCCGCTCGCCTCGTCGAGGTCCGCTTAGGGGGTGAATAGCGGACTCGATTTGCTCACGTTGAGTTCTTCGCAGTTTGACCCACAACCGACATTCGGTCGGCATCTGCGAAGTTCAAGGAGGGTGCCGTAGTTGTAAAATGTTGCAATGCACGCCGAGGCAGTCCTCGCATTTGAGCGCCGGTGTCCTCATCTGAATTTGAGAGTGTCCTGATTGGGCTGTTCTCCGGTTTGTGCAGGTCAGCCCTTACGTGCTGGCACGAATTTCCAGTTGCCTTCCTTGGACAGGCGCATACGCTTTCGCTCCGGGATGGCGACTGCTGTCCTGTCCCGGAGATTTGGGAGATAGCCATGAATGCCGCGTCACTCTTCGTTGCGGGTTTAGCTATCGCAATCTCGTCGATTGCACCCGCTAATGCCGCACCGGTCCAGACTAATGGCAACGCCCCTTCGGTCGGATGCTCCTGGGCTGGTGGCTGGAATTTTTCAAGGTGCAAAAACGTGGGCAACTGGAAATCCTACAGCGAGTGCAAGGAGGGCATAGCCAAATCCGGTTGGAGAGACTTCGAAAGCTGGTGGTATTGCTCGAGTTTGGGGTTCAAGAACTAAAAAAGATCAGATCAAAATGTGCTGAGGCCGCCCCTCTGTGGGCGGCCTGTTTTCATATACAGGCCAAGGGCGCCCGATGTCGCCTTTTGGCCCCAAAGCGGCGATCCCGGAATGTCTGCTCTCGTGCCGCTGGTGGGGGCTAAGCAGACGTGAGCCCAGAAGCATTCTTTCGACCTCCGCCGGAGGTTTCGCGCACAGCAGACACTCTCTGAGATCTCCCGGCGTGCAGACCCGTTCACAGCCACGACTGACTGTAGTCTCGCGACGATCTGATCCACGAGGGATAGACAATTTGCCACTAAGGTCGTGCGTCGCTTTGATCGCGGCATGCCCGCTCTCACCCGCCGCCGCAGCAAGGACGATCCGCACCGCGAGACATGGCTGATATTCTTCGGCGATGTCAGTGTCGGGGTCGTAGGTCGCCGCGCCGGTGTCCCGAACTCGGCCCCGCAGTGGAGTTGGTCTTGCGGCTTCTATCCCGGCACCGATCCCGGTGAGCACCGCAGCGGCATTGCCGAGACGTTCGACGAAGCCCGCATGAGTTTCCAAGCAGCGTGGCAGGAGCTGGCCGCAACGCGCACCGAGGCAGACTTCGAGACGTGGCGTCGCCAGCGTGACTGGACCGCTTGGAAGGACCGGATGCACCGGCTGGCGATGCCGCTGCCGACGCAGAGGCTCGACGGAACGGCGCGCTGCTTCTGTGGCGATGCGATCACAAACGCCACGGTCGGCGCTCATGTCCGCGCCGCGCACTTCGCGATCGGCGCGCGGTAATACGTTGCAAGGATGCAGAACGCCCGATGGGGTGTGATGGTTCGGTCAAATGAAGAGTAGCGCGAGCGCCATCAGTGCCGTCGTTAGCACGGACAGCGAGGTGACAGACACAATGAACGACCAGTCATTGTCCATAACCTTCACGCTACTCGTTTCCGTAAGGCGCTGAATTCACATACGATAATGCGCAGGGGCCGTGAGTAAGCAATGGTTTGCGTGACCAGCGCCACTAGCGGCCTCGGCCTAACCAAGCCTCCAGCCGGTTGCTGGGGCCGCTAGCCCCTAGGGGCCGTTCGCGTTTTCCGCTGAAGTGCCTATCTTCCGCTCATGCGTAACGCCTTTCAGCTTTGCCTTGCGACCGCAGGCAAGCAGGTCCCCTCGGGACCGGAGTGCCTTCACGAAGTCAAACACGATGGATACCGGATGCTGGTGATCCGGACGAGCGCGTGCGGCTGCTGTCCCGCAACGGCAGCGATTGGACTAAGTGTTATCCGTGGATCGCTGAGGCTGCTCTGAAGAACCGGCAGAAGCACTTCGTCATCGATGGCGAGGCCGTGATCCTTGGCGTTGACGGCATCTCCGACTTCAATGCGCTGCACTCGCGCAAGCATGACCGCGAGGTCCAACTCTACGCCTTCGATGTTCTCGCCATCGGCGGCGACGATCTGCGCGACCTACCGCTGCACTTGCGCAAAACCAACTTGGAGAGGCTGCTGGCACGGAGACCGGACGGGATCACGGTTGCCCCATTCGAGCGCGGCGAGATCGGGCCCGATCTATTCCGAGCCGCGTGCCGCATGGGTCTTGAAGGTCTCGTTTCCAAGCATCGTGACCGGCCTTACCGGGGCGGCCGACAGAAGCACTGGATCAAGGTGAAGAACCGCAGCCATCCGGCGATGGAGCGAGAACTATGACCGTCTCTGGGAAAAACAGGAATTCCTGCTTTTTCGAGTCTCAACCGTCTAACTGGTCGATCCCGCCTATCGATCCGCCACCGGCAAGCGCGACTGGCGTCGTTCTGGAGTGAGAGGCGCTATCCCGGCGCTGGTTCGCGCCCCGCGCTCAAAATAAGGGCAACTGCGCTGGGTCAAAAAAACATGTCACAGTAACTGGTTCGAGCACCCGAACGCATTCGATCCCCCGCCGACCGGCTCCCGCCCTCCGCTGGCAACTTTGCAGCGGCGTCCCCGGTTAGGCCATGATGGCCTATTGGCGAATCCATCATCTCGATGGGCACCGAGCGGCAGAACCCCAATACCTTCGGCACGACCCCCGCCCCGTAGCTCCGAGTGCTTTCGTTGACAACAACGATCCCTAGGATGCTCCAGCACGGACCACCCGGTCCGTTGTGGGTTATTCAAGAGTAGAGAAGGCATGCAAACGTTGGACCCGACAAACCGGCGCGGACCCAAAAGTGGACCCAAATCGCGATTTTCCACGCTCCCCAGCGGCAAGAAGCCATCGCTTGAATCCGATTTAAAATATTGATCTTGTTTATATTTTACTGGCGCGCTCGGAGAGATTCGAACTCCCGACCCTCGGAATCGAAATCCGATGCTCTATCCAGCTGAGCTACGAGCGCGTCGTGCCCGGGACCGGGCGAGTTCCGAGTTCCGTCAGGCTAGGCGCCCGATCGTTCGGATGCATGGGATTAGCAGAGAGGTCTAACGAGCAAAAGCCCCCACCTGCTCGATCCGGGCAGGTCGAAGGATGCTCACCAGGTCGTGTTGAAGAGCCCGAAATGGGGCTGTTGCGCCACGCGCATCGGCCTGCCGAACATCGGCTGCCCAAAACCATAATAAGTCGGCTGCCCATAGTAGTAGGGCTGTGGAGACCGCCTGGCGACCTTGCGCTTCGGCTGGACGGGCTTCTTGACCGACGCCGCATCGCCCTTCGGTTCGGTGGGGGTCAACTGGGCGAAACTTTCGCGGACCCGTGCCTTGGCTGACATATCGCCGGGGGCAGGCGGTTGGGGAGCAACGCTCGCCGTGTTCACAGGCGTGGCCGGCGCAATCGTCGGCTGGCTGGTATCCAGCACCACACGTTCCGGCAGCTTGCGATCCGACCGAATCCGGATCAGCGGTGCCTCGCTCGATGTCACGATGCTCTCGCCGACCGGCCCTTCGGGCAGCGCGAGATTCACGGCCAACAGCAGCGCAAGCAATGCGCCGCCGACGAACACAAAATACCGAAGGATGGGCATCTGGCAGCGCTCCACCCGCACAGCAGCGCACGGGCCCTTCGCCTTAACCGGCGATCCATTAATATGTTCCTCTGCCCGCCTTCTGGTTCAAGGACAACGCGAACTTTTTCGACGGCATGACGGTAACTATTCCGCTATCGCAACAATGACCCTTTAGACGCGTCGCGCCGCGGCGAGCGAGCACTTGGCCTGACTGGCGTTCACGTTAACGAAGCCGATTTGCACATGCGCAAACGTCTTGCGGCTTTTCATGTTCACGGTTTCGGCAAGCACGCGCCTGCGATCGGTGAGATGGCTGCCGTCGCGGCGGGTGAAGGTGCAGAGGATCTCTAAGTCCTTGACCGCATAGTCGTTGTCATTTCGCAACGTGAAGGTGACAAGCGCCCGCGAACCGAGCCCGCCGCGGCGCCAGGTTTGCGACGAAATCCGCAAACGATCGAGCTCGGCCGGCACTGATGCCTGGGTCGCTGCGGTTGCCGGTGGCACAGACTGCGCAGGCTCAGGCTGGACCGTTGCCAACTCGATCCCGTCGCTCTCATTGCCTTCGGAAGCGGACATCAGCCCCCAAGTGCCACCCCCGGCAAGGACCGCTGCCGCAAGCCACAACGGGCTTTTTCGCCTCACTGAGAAGGCCGGCCTCAGCAAGGCACCGAGTTTGGCCAAACCGTTGAGATCGACGCGATAGAGCCCTGCGAGCATGGATGCGTCACCCCGTATGCGACCACGCGCGTTTCGCACGTGCCGTCCTCGTCCCTAACCCGCGAGGCAGCATTGGGTTCCCGGAGGCAGCCGAATCTCGGGTAACAGGAATGCGCGAGTGGCGGTCGGCCGAGGGGATCGCTAACATGACGGCAAAGCCGCGAAGCCCGACCGGAGGAACGAAATGCCTGTAGTCACCTGGGACCATGTCCATCTGCGCAGCCCCGATCCGGAGGCAACGGCGGCTTGGCTGCGGGACGTGCTGGGTGGCGAAATCGTGCGCGGCCTGGCACGCATCGACGTCAAGCTCGGCGGCGCCAACATCTTCATTGCACCGCTTGAGTCCGGCAAGCCCATGAACCCGCCCCCGCCCCATCCCCATCAGGGCCTCGACCATTTCGGCGTCACGGTGAAGGACATCGACGCCGTCGCCGCCGAGATGAAGGCGAAGGGTGTTGAGTTCACGCGCGAACCGACGACGATCCGGCCCGGCGTCCGCATCTGCTTCATCCGCGGCCCCGAAGGTATTTCAGTCGAGCTGCTCGAGCGCGACAAGAAATACACCTGAGCCTGCAACACGCTGCATTGCCCGATCCATCCGCCGCAGCTCCGCCGAGCTACGCTGGATCGGGCATCGTCAGGTCATGCTGCCCGGCATGAAGCACCGGATCGTGACACCCATGTAGCCGTAGATCGGCCATACCATGGTTCGCCCGACACGGTTCGGCTCCGAAATCACGGCTTCTTCCGGGACATCGACCCACACCAGCTCCTGCTGCTGGCCATGGATCATGAAGCCATAGCGCGGCACGCGGACACGGTAGTGCCCGTCCTTGCTTTCCCAATCGGAATCCGAGATCGCCGACCCGTCGGCATCCGAGCAACAGGGCCCCTTTCCGCTGCGCAAGCCGTCAAACCACGCCTTCAATTCGGCATTGGTGTTGACGAATTGGCCGCGGTCACGTGCGTGCCCGACGGGGGCCGCGAGCACCACCAAGAGTATACCACAACCGAATTTCGCAGCGCGTTTCCAGCGCGTCGAGCTGCCGATCTGCCTATGACTCGGTTCACAACGGCTTGCTTCACAACTGACATTGTCTACACCCGCACTGTGTAGACGCGGCTCATCGCCGCCGGAATTGATCCAGTCGGTCACGTTCGTCTTGCTCCAGCACCCCGCGGCCAGTGCAACTAGGGTTTATGCATTTCGCGGGCCAACTTGATTCGCTTCAGAGGGCCTCGCTGCACTATGAGGCCGTCATAGCCCTGTCATGCGCAAGCCGGGACAACTACGGCTTGGCGCCAGGGCCGCGGGTGAACTGCTGCGTTGCACGAAGGATGGCGCTTTGGCATAAACATCGGACCGGCGCGCCGAGGGGCGAAGGCAGCCGGCCGCGGGACGTCATGAAGAACGGTCTTTATTCGATTCACGTGACGTTGCTCGATGGACGCGTCGGCAAGGGCAGCGGCGTGATCATGTTTCGCGACGGCCAGATTCTCGGCGGCGATGCCTACCTCTTTTACACCGGCAGCTACACAGTGAAGGACAGCACCTTCAAGGGCGAGGTGCTGGTGCAGCGCCACACCTCACCGCGCGGCGACGACAATCCCCTGTTCGGCGGTCCGGCGCCGGTCGGCGTCGGCGTCAGCGGCACCTTCACCGATGCGGGCGCGGAGATGACGGGAACCGCGCTCGTCGGCAAGGCAAGCCTGATCTTTGGTGCCACGCTGCGCAAGCTCGCAGACATCGATTAGAGCATGATCCGGGCCCGAAGGATCGCGCCAGCACAGAGTGTGGAGCGGTTCTCCTCGCGACAAAACGCGGAATGCGTTTGCGCGGAGATCATGCTGAAACAAAAACCTAATCTCATCGCGCTTTAGGCACGCGCTATTCCGCGGCCTGCTCCAGCGGCGCGACACGCGGCAGGATCATCTGGATGCGCGTGCCGCCGCCCTGCTCGGAGTCGAGATCGAGACGCCCGCCCAGCCGGTTGGTGACGATGCTGTAGACGATGTGCAGGCCTAGGCCGGTGCCGCCCTGGTCGCGTCGCGTGGTGAAGAACGGATCGAAGGCGCGGCGGCGAACGTCGAGTGACATGCCGCAGCCATTGTCGGAGAAGATGATCTCGACATTGTCCTTGCCAGATTCGCGTACCTGGATGTCGATGAGACCTGGCCGTCCGTCCGGGAAGGCGTGCGCGACGGAATTGAGGAACAGGTTGGTGAGCACCTGGCCGTACGGGCCGGGATAGCTGTTCATGATCAGGTTGGGCTGGCACTCGACATTGAGCGTCAGGTTGTGCTTGCGCAGGCCCGGCCGCAGGCTCAGCACCACCTGCTCGGTGAGGTCGGCAAGGTCAAAGGTGCGCTGATCCGAATAGTTGCGGTCGGCGGCCACCTGCTTGAACGACTGGATCAGCTCGGCCGCACGATTGAGATTGGCGACGAGCTGTGAAGACGCGTCGCGGCTGGTGTTGAGGTAGTCGTTGAGCGTCGAGCGGCGCAACCCGCCGCGCTCGACCTCTGCCGAGAACACCGCCGTCTTGCGCTCCAGCGCGGACGCCACCGTCAGGCTGATGCCGACGGGATTGTTGACCTCATGCGCGACGCCCGCGACCAGGCGCCCGAGCGCCGCAAGCTTCTCCGCCTCGATCAGCGAGGCCTGGGTCTCGCGCAGATTGCGCAGCGCGGTTTCGGCGGCGTCTTTCGCTTTGCGCATCTCCTGCTCGCCGCGCTTGCGCTCGCCGATGTCGAGCGCCACGGTGACGATCCGCTCGATCTCGCCGTCGGCATCGAGCAGCGGCAGCTTGTTGACCAGCCACTGCCGCATGTTGCCGGAGGCATCCTCGTACTCCTCCTCGTAGAAGCCGAGCCCTTTGCGAAACTTCAGCACCCGCTTGTCGTTCTCGTCGGTCTTGGCCGCGCCATAGCGCGACATCAGGTCGGCGGTGGTGCGACCAAGCGCGTCACCCGGCTCGATACCGAAGATGCCGGCCATGTAGCGGTTCATCAGCACGTAACGGAGCTCGCGGTCTTTCACGTTGATGACCGCCGGCACGGTGTCGATGACCTGCTGCAACAGCCGCCGGCCTTCGGCGATGGCGTCTTCCGCGCGCTTCTGGTCGGTGATGTCGCGGAGCGTGCCCTCGTAGCGGACGATCCTGCCCTCCTCGTCGCGGACACCGGTCGCGCTGTCGGATAGCCACAGGATGTCGCCGCTGCGCTGGCGCACCTGGTACTCGAACTCGCGCACCATGCCGTCACGCTCCATCAGGCGCTGATATTCCTCGCGCGCCTCGGCATGGACATAGATGGTGTGGGCGATGTCGCTGATGCTGTTGATGAGGTGCTGCGGGCTGTCATAGCCCATCATCCGTGCCAGCGCCGGATTGGCATTGAGGAGGTCGCCGGCCGGCGTCGTGACGTAAATGCCGTCGACCGAGCCCTCGAACAGCTTGCGGTAGCTTTCTTCCGCGAGGCGCTGCTCGGTGAGCGCGCGGACCGCCGCTTCACGCGCGGTATCGGCCTCCTCGAGCGCGCGGCGGAACACCTCCGCGGCGCGCGCGATGTCGCCGATCTCGTTGTCGAGATCGGCAGACGGGATGGACGTATTCTTCTCGCCGGCCGCGAGCGCGCGGATCGATCGCGCGATCTGGGCCAGCGGACGCACCGTCCGGCGCACCACGAACCCGGCCGCAATGATGCCGATCAGCACGCCGATGGTGCCGAGCACGATGCTCTGCCATCTCGCCTCGGCCAGCGTCCGGGCGAAGTCCCGCGACAGCACGTGCCCGCGCCGCGCGCTGACCTCGCGCAGCAACTCGGTGACGCGCCCGATCAGCCGTCCCTCGGTGCCGAGCACTTCGCTGTCGATATCGGCGATCTGACGTTCGCGGACCGCGACGGCGATGATGGCTTCGGAATAGTTATTGACCGCCGATCTCAGCCTGGCATCGGCGATGGTCAAGGTCCGCATGCCTTGCGCCGCCTGCTCGGCGGCCGACGGATTGCGGGCCAGCAAGCCGAGTGCGATCCGGCTCTGAGCCTCCGACAGCCGGGAGGCGAGCTCCCGATCGCCGGTTTCGGCAACGGCCGTGTCGAGCGCCTCGCGTAGCGGCGGCAGGCCGGCGAGTAACTGGGCACGGCGATCGATCAGGGCCGAGATCCGGTCCAACCCGCTGCGATAGGTCGCAAGGCGCTCGGTGACCCCATCGATCATGTCCTGCTGCTCGGGAGCGAGCTCGATGCGGGTTTTCTTCAGGATGTCGCTCAGCGTCGCGGCGGCTTCCCCGACCTGCTTGAACTGGATGCCCGCGCCGGGGTCGGTGACGAAATCACGCGCGGCGAGCCGCAATTCGTTCATGCGGCGGTCGATCTCCTCGGCGAGATCGCCAACGCTCTGCAGCCGCTGAAGCTCCGCGAAGGTCGAATCGATGTGGCGGATCGCGATCACGCTCGCGGTCGAGGTGACGATGATTACGGCCAGCACCAGGATGAAGCTGCCGAACGTCAGTTGACCGATCGAGAGCGAAAACGCTCGCTTCGGGTGCGAATTCGGCGTCAGTTCGGCAGGCATTTGGTCAGGACCGGACTCCATTCGGCCCCAATATACGACGTATTCTATCCTTGGGGGAACATGCCTCGACCGGCCGGCCGGGCCGGTTTTTACGATACCTTAGCCATACGCGCAGCGCTTCCCGGGATGGTCATGGCTGCGACGCCGATGACGACTAAGGCGAGCCCGATCCACGCCGTCCGACTCAGGCTCTCGCCGAGGAACGCCACGCTGATGGCGACGCCGATCGGCACGCGCAGATAGGCCTGCGCGGTGGTGCCGACCGAACCGAGGGTCTGGATCAGACGGAAATAGATCACGAAGGCCGCCGCGGTCGAAAACACGGCGAGTGCCAGCAGCGCAAGGACGGAACCTGGCGAGGGTGACAGCGTCCAGGGCTGCTCAATGGCGAGCGAGGCCGGGATCAGGACCGCGGCGCCCGCGAGCAGCGAGCCTGCGGCGGGCGCCATCGGATCGAGCCCCCTGAACCCGCGGCTGAAAATGGCCGCGCAGGCGTAGCAGAGCGTTGCCGCAACGATCGCGATTTCGGCGACGAGGCCGCGGCCGATGTCATGGAATGCATCGACGCCGACGATCAGGCAGATGCCGGCCATCCCGGCGACGACGCCGAACAGTTTTCGCGCCGTGGTGGCTTCGTGCTGGGTCACCAGGGCCGTGAACAGGAAGGTGAAGATCGGCGCGGCCGAGTTGAGGATGGTGGCGAGCGCCGCATCGACATAGCGCTCGCCCCAGGCGATCAGGGTCCAGGGCACGACGCTGTTGAGGCAGGCCTGGAAGGCGAAGCGGCGCCAGGTTGCAAGATCAGTCGGCATGGCGAGGCCGCGTAGGCGCATGACCATCAGCAGTAGCGTGCCCGCGATCGCGGTGCGCGCCGCGATCAACGTGATCGGCGCAATGGTGGCGACGCCGAGCTTGATGAAGGTGTAGGAGCCGCCCCAGAGTGTCGCAAGGAGGAGCAGCAATGCGAGCTCGAAGGTGATCGTCGTATCCTGGCGGGTGGTGTCCATGACGCATTCCATCCTGATATCGGACGGAACCTATCGCGCACCCAGCCCCAAATACTTCGCCAAATATCGAACTATGTCAGCCCACCGCACCGACTTCGAACACCTCCCCGTCATAGCCGGCCTCGCGTGGGATGCGGAGCTGGCGACCCGTTTCAGTCTTCGTCATCACCGGCATCACCGTGACGATGGACATGCCGCGGGCATGGTCGAGAGCGGACATCACCGTCGGCTGCTTGGCAAGCCGGATCAGGTTGCGCGTGGTCGGGAACGGCAGCTTGAAGCGGCCGGTCTCACCACCCTCCACCGCTTCTCGCGGCGACACCCAGATCGAGTCTGTCGCTTCCCTTCCGTCATGCGCACCGAGCTGATCGGGCGGCGCGGCGGCGAGGAAGAACCAGGTGTCGAAGCGCTTTGGCATGCCCTCCGGCGTGATCCAGTGCGCGTAAGGCACGAGCGCATCGAGCGCGAGCTGGAGGCCGTTGTCGGAGAGGATGCTGAGGAAGCTGATCTTGTGCTCGTTGAGCGCGACGCGATGAGCATCCGCGATCGCACCGGCACGTTTGGCGTCGACCGGAGCGGAAGACCCCTTCTCGCGCGCCAGCAAGATGCCACTCTCTTCAAACGTCTCGCGGATCGCCGCGATCCTGAAGCCGAGATCGGACTCTGAAAGCCCTTCGCCGCCTGCGTAAAGCGCAGGCTGCGCGATGATCTCCTTGTCGCCGGCATCGACACTGCCGCCAGGAAACACCAGGGCGCCCGAATTGAACTCGATCTGATGGTGACGGACCATCATGAAGACCTCAACCTCGCCGCGGCTCTTGCCCTCGACCTTTGCGCCATCGCGCAGCAGGAGAATCGTCGAGGCGGGGCGTGATGCTGATGTCCCGGGCATGCAACTAACCTGCGGCGCTCGATTGCGGCTGGAGATTGGCGCGCTTGTCGACGTGGGCCACGCGCGACAGCAGGTAATCGACCTCCGCCTGCGCCGCCGGCGTGATGATCGCACCCGGCTTGCGCTGCGCGCTGGAGGCGATGATGCCGCGCTTCTGGAGTACGTATTTGCGCACCGCAAGGCCGGCGCCCGGCTGCTGCTCGTAGCGGATCAGCGGCAGATGGGCATCGAACAGATCATGGGCGGCGTCGCGCTTGCCTTCCTTGGAGAGGCGCACGACGTCGATCAGGAGCTCGGGGAAGGCATAACCGGTCATCGCGCCGTCGGCGCCGCGCTCCATCTCGAAGTCCAGGAACAGGCCGCCATTGCCGCAGAGGATCGAAAGTGGCCGTAGCGAGCCGTCCTTCTGGAAATTGCGCAATGTTGAGATTTTTTCCAACCCCGGCCAATCCTCGTGCTTGAGCATCACGCAGTTCGGATTGTCCATGACGATCTTGCGGATCACCGCGGGGGTGAACACGACGGAGAGCGTCAGCGGATAATCCTGAAGCACCCACGGCACGTCGGGGCCGATCGCTTCGGCCGCCTGCTTGAAATAGCCGACAATCTGATCGTCGGTGCGCAAGGACGGCAGCGGCGCGATCATCACACCGGCGGCGCCTGCATCCATCGAGGCTCTGGCGAGCGAGCGCATCGTGGCGAAGCCCGGCGCGGACACGCCGACGATTACCTGCATCTTCCTGGCGCGCTTGACGAAGCGGATCGCCACCTGCTCGGCTTCCGCCGCATCGAGCTTGGGCGCTTCGCCCATGATGCCGAGCACGGTCACGCCTTCACAGCCGACCTGTTCGTACCAATCCGTCAGGCGGTCGATCGAGCGCTCGTCGATCCGGCCATCATCATGGAACGGCGTCGGCGCGATCGCGAAGGTGCCCTTGGCTTCGGCGGTGAGTTTCATCGTCTTTCCTTAATCTCTGCATCTATGCTTGGTCATTCCGGGCTCGCGACTTCGTCGCGTCCGGAATGACAGTGTGCCTAAAACCGCCGCGCCGACTTCTTGATCTCCGCCTCGGAGAAGAAGATCTCCTTGGCGTGATCGGCGATGTCCTGGGCCTTCCAGCCCGTGTGTGGCGGTTTCCAGCCTTCCATCTCCATCATCCGCATTTCACGCACGCCGCGGGGCCCGGACACGCCCAGCACCTTGCCGGTCTGGTCGCCCGACAAATCGCTGACCATGTATAGCACGGCCGGCGCGATGCCGTCCGGCCCGAGCGCCGCACCGGGGTTCCCCTTATAGCGGGGCAGGTCTGCGGTCATGCGGGTCAGCGCGCCCGGTGCCAGCGTCCAGATCCGGATGTTGTACTTGCGGCCCTCGATCGCCAGCACATTGGACAGGCCCCAGATGCCGCCCTTGGCCGCGCCGTAATTGGTTTGGCCGAAATTGCCGATCAGGCCCGAGGTCGAGGAGGTGTTGACGATGACGCCGCCGCCGTTTTCCCGCATCCAGCGAAACACCGGCAATGTGCAACAGAAGGTACCCTTCAGATGCACCTTGATCACCTTGTCCCAGTCGGCTTCCTCGGCCTTGGCAAAAGTCTGGTCGCGCAAAATGCCGGCATTGTTGACGAGGATGTCGGCGCGGCCAAAGTGCTTGATGGCGTCGTCGAATATGGACTGGCCGCCTTCCATGGTGGAGATGTCGGCGCCGTTGGCGACCGCGCGGCCGCCTTCGGCCTTGATCGCGTCGACCACCTGCTGCGCCATCGACTTGTCGGCGCCGGAGCCGTCACGCGGACCGCCGAGATCGTTGACGACGACCGCCGCCCCTTCCCGCGCGAACAGTTTTGCGTAGGCCTCACCGAGCCCGCCGCCCGCGCCGGTGATCAACGCGACCTTGCCGTCGAGTAGTCCCATGGTGGCTTCTCCCTGTTTTTGTTCTTTCGCGTCCCGGACGCGATGCAGCGTGAAACGCTGCGTCGCGTCCGGGGCACGAGAGTTAAGCCAAAACCGTCTTGCCGTTCTTGATCACGGTGACGCTGCGCGACTTCACCTTGGCCTCGAACGAGATCACGTTGGCGTCCTTCCACATGTCCATGGTCACAATCTCGCCGGGATAGACGGGCGATGAGAACCGCGCGATGTGCTGGCGAAAGGCACTTGGATCGTAATCGGCATAGGTTTGGAGCACGCCGCGGCAGGTGATGCCGTAGGTACACATGCCGTGCAGGATCGGGCGCGGAAAACCAGCCTTCTTGGCGAACTCAGGATCCGAGTGCAGCGGGTTGCGATCGCCGCAGAGGCGATAGACCAGCGCCTGGTCGGGGCGCGTCGAGATGTCGATCGTCCTGTCGGGGCTGCGTGACGGGATCTCGTGCGGATCGGGCTGGGTCAGGTTCGGCCCGCCAAAGCCGCCATCGCCGCGGGCGAAGCGCGAGGCGACGAGGGTCGCGAGCTTCTCGCCGCTCTCGTTCTTCAGCACGGTCTGGTGTCTGATCACCACGCCCTTGTCCTTGCCCTTGTCGTAGACCTCGAGCACCGAGGAGTCGGCGGTGATGTGGGCTGTCGGCGCGAGCGGCTGGTGGAACGTGATATCGCGCTCACCGTCGACCACCATGACGCGATTGAGATTCATCTCGCCTGGCCCCGAGCCCCACGCCGCGACGGACGCAAAGGTCGGCACCACCTTCAGCGGCCGCGGCGTCAGCGTGCCCTCGTTGACGAAAGCGAGCTCGTTCTCGTCCATGGGATCGGCGCCGAGCCCGATGCCATATGCGTAGAGCATCACCTCGCGGTCGGTGTAGGCATATTTCTGGCCGAGGTTTTTGAGGTTCTTTAGCTCTTCGTATCTGGCGGACATTTTCTGGTTTCCTCCCCGGATATCTCTCCGCGCCGCTGCCAGTTGAAGTGTCCTCTCCCCTTGCGGGAGAGGGCGGCGAGGACGGCGCGGCAAACTCATTGGGGTGAGGGGTTGGCTCCGCATCAAAAGTATCTCCGCGGAGAGATACCCCTCATCCGGCGCTTCGCGCCACCTTCTCCCGCAAGGGGAGAAGGATCAGCACCTCATCCTAGGCAGGCGTGAAGAACGGCAACGGCGCGCCGTCGTCGGTCGGCTTCCACACCACCCTCACCTTCTGGCCGATCTTCAGCGTCGTCAGATCGCAATCGACGAAGTTGGTCTGAAGCGACGGCCCCTCCTTCAGCGTGACGTAGCCGATCGCATAAGGCCCTGTCGGCGATTTCCGCATCAGGCTGTAGGTGTAGATCGTGCCCTCGCCCGAGCTCTCCTCCCACACCGTCTTGTCGGAGAAGCAGAACGGGCAGATCGCGCGCGGGAAGTAGTGCGCTTCGCCGCACGCCGTGCAGCGCTTGATCATGAACTTGCCTTGGCGAGCCGCTTCCCAGAACGGCACGGTCTCGGCGTTCGTGACTGGTGCAGGATACTTTTTCGCTTCGCTCATCACACGCGCTCCAGAATAGCCGTCGAGGCGGCGTGACGCACGCCCAGGAGTCCGCCGGTGCCGTGAGCGATGGCGAGATCGCAGTTCGGCACCTGCACTTTCGGGTGCGCCTCGCCGCGCAACTGCCGCACGGCCTCGATGATTTTTGTCATGCCGCCGCGGTTGACGGGATGGTTGCTGCAGAGGCCGCCGCCGTCGGTGTTGAACGGCAGCTTGCCGACGCCCGAGATCAGATTGCCGTCGGCGACGAACTTGCCGCCCTCGCCTTTCTTGCAGAAGCCGAGGTCCTCCAGCTGCATCAGCACCGTGATGGTGAAGCTGTCGTAGATCGAGGCGTATTTGATGTCCTTCGGTGTAACGCCCGCTTCCTCGAAGGCGCGCGGGCCGGACCACACGCCTGCGGAATAAGTGAGGTCGAGATCCTTGCCGCCGCGCGGGCCCTTCGTCGCCTCGCCATGACCGATCAGCCGCACGAGCGGCTTCTTCAGGCTCTTGGCAATCTCCGGCGTCGTCACGATCAGCGCGCCGCCGCCGTCGGAGACGACGCAGCAATCCATGCGGTGCAGGGGATCGGAGATCATCGGCGAGTTCAGGACGTCCTCGACGGTGACGACGTCCTTCAGCATCGCATGCGGATTGTATTGCGCGTGATGGGAGGCTGCGACCTTGATCCAGGCGAGCTGCTCGCTGGTGGTGCCATAGTCGTGCATGTGGCGCATGGCACACATGCCATAGGCATTGTGGGTGGTCGCGCCGTACGCGGATTCGAAATCAAGTTCGGCGCCGGCCGCACGCGGCGGCATCGGGCCCGTGCGCGGCTTGCCCGCGAGCGTGATGAGCGCCACCGAGCATTTTCCCGCGGCGATCGCTTCTGCAGCATGGCCGAGGTGGATGATGTAGGAACAGCCGCCGGTTTCCGTGGAATCCACGTGGCGCAGCTTCTTGGTGTTCAGGCCGAGATAATCGACCATCGGCCAGGCGCCACCGGGCGCATCGCCCGCGCAGAAATAGCCGTCAATGTCGTCCTTGCTGAGCCCGGCATCCTCGATCGCCCCCTTGGCGACCTCGGCGTGGAGCTGCGCAGTGGATTTGTCCGGCGCATGCCGGGTCGGGTGCTCATAAATCCCGGCAATGTAGGCCTTGCCCTTGATGGTCAAGTCGAGTCTCCGCTGACGTTTCTTCTTGCTCCGTTTTTCTGACGCGCTGCGGCGGGCTTGGCAAGCGCGGAAATATTCCGTCGGGCGAGAGGGTAGCGGGTTGGCGCAAGTGCACCGATACTCTCGTGTCCCGGACGCGCTGCAACGCGCCAGTGGTTGCTGCGCAGAGCCGGCGCAAGTGCACCGATACTCTCGTGTCCCGGACGCGCTGCAACGCGCCAGTGGTTGCTGCGCAGAGCCGGCAACTGTTATGTTGATGGAGCGATTTTATATGGCTTTCCGTCGCGCATCATCGCGTTGAGGATGGTCAGCAG
>NZ_JBBIAR010000008.1:0-193540 GCF_054185165.1 Bradyrhizobium sp. UFLA05-109
CGCGGGCTCGCCGCATTTCTACAAGGATGGCCAGGCTGGCGAGAGCGAGGAAGCCTTTGCGACGCGACGTGCGGAGGAGCTGGAAGCGCTGATCGTGAAGGAAGGTCCGGACACCATCGCGGCCTTCTTCGGCGAGCCGGTGATGGGAGCCGGCGGCGTGATCGTTCCGCCTGCGACCTACTGGGACAAGGTCCAGCAGGTCTTGAAGAAGTATGACATCCTGCTCGTCGCCGACGAGGTCATTTGCGGCTTCGGCCGCACCGGCAAGATGTTCGGCTGCGATACCTACAACATCAAGCCCGATGCGATCGTCGTCTCCAAACAGATCACCTCAAGTTATTTCCCGTTCTCGGCGGTCTTGATGAATGACCGGATGTTCGAGCCGATCGCGGACGAGAGCAACAAGATCGGCGTTCTCGGCCACGGTTTCACGGCAGGCGGTCATCCGGTCGGCGCGGCGGTCGCGCTGGAAAACCTCAAGATCATCGAAGAGCGTGGCCTGGTCGCGCATGCTGCAGAGACGGGAGCGCATTTGCAGGCGCGGCTGCGTGAGCTTTCGAGCCATCCGCTCGTCGGCGAGGTTCGCGGCGTCGGCATGATCGCCGCGATCGAGCTCGTGCTCGACAAGCAGCGCAAGATGGCCGCAAGCACGCCGGGCGCCGTCGGCGGCATCGCGGCGCGGATGCTCCAGGAGCGCGGCGTCATCTCGCGCAACATGCTCGACGCCATCGCCATCTGCCCGCCGCTGATCGTCACCAAGGGCCAGATCGACGAGCTGGTTGGCACCATCGCTGGCGTGCTGGACGACATGAAGGCGGAAGCTGCAAAGCTGACGCCGGCGTAGGGGGCGTGTGGTGGTGAGCGGTACGGTTGGTCACATCTTCGGGTGTCGTCCTGGCGAAAGCCAGGACCCATACCGCGTGATCTATCGATAGAACTCGGGGCTAGTACCGACTGCCTAACGAAATCCTAGGGTAATGGTCCTGGCTTTCGCCAGGACCACCTTGGGGAGGGATTGCGGGCTATTACGCCCGGCTCACCCCGACGACGCGGCCCTTGTCGATCGCGAGCGCGAGCTGGCCGTGCTTCAGCTTGAGCGCGGCGTCGCCGAACAGCTCGCGGCGCCAGCCGCGCAGCGCGGGCACGTCGGCCTCGTCGTCGGCTGCGATCTCTTCGAGATCGTCGACGGTCGCGATCACCTTGCTCGCCACCGCGTGGCGCTCCGCGGTCATCCGCAGCAACACCTTCAACAGCTCGACGATCGCCGCGCCGTTGGAATTATTGCGCGGCTTCTCCAGCTTCGGCAGCTTCGAGAGGTCGCGCGCCAGCCCGCGCTCGACCGCGGCGATGATGTCCGCGCCCCACCTGGATTTCTCAAAGCCCTTTGGCACCGAGCGCAGATGGGCAAGCTTCTCCACCGTGGTCGGCGCGTGGGTGGCGATGTCGCTGATCGCGTCGTCGCGCAGCACGCGGCCGCGCGGCACGTCGCGGCTTTGCGCTTCCTGCTCGCGCCATGCCGCGACCTCCATCAGCACCGCCAGATCCTTCGGCTTGCGCACCCGCGTCTTGAGCCGCTCCCAGGCGCGCTCGGGGTGGAAGTCGTAGGTGCGGGGCGAGGTCAGGATCTCCATCTCGATGGAGACCCATTCGCTGCGACGGCGCTTCTTCAGGTCGGCATCGAGCGCGGCGAACACTTCGCGCAGATGGGTGACGTCGGAGACCGCATAGTGCATCTGCTCCTTCGTCAGCGGACGGCGCGACCAGTCGGTGAAGCGATGGGTCTTGTCCGGCCGGTGGCCGGTGACCTTTTCGACGAGCTGGTCATAGGCGATGCTGTCGCCATAACCGAGCACCATGGCCGCGACCTGAGTGTCGAACACCGGGTGCGGGATGATGTTGGCCTGGTGCCAGATGATCTCGATGTCCTGGCGGGCGGCGTGGAAGACCTTCAGGACCTTCTCGTTGGCCATCAGCTCGAAGAAGGGTTTGAGGTCGATGCCCTCAGCCAGCGCATCGATGACCACGGCCTCCTTCGGGCTCGCCATCTGCACCACGCACAGGAGCGGGTAGTAGGTGGTTTCGCGCAGGAACTCGGTATCGACGGTAATGACGGGGTGCTCGGCCAGCCGGCTGCAGGCAGCGGCTAGGTCAGCGGTGGTGGTAATCAGATCCATGAACGGCCCATGACACGTACATCAGCCGTTCTGCCGAAAGTGCTGTGATGTCAAGGGGGTTGGAACGAATTCGACGCTTGATTTCGGCCGGAATCGTCGATGCCGGCCGCGGAAGGGCTAAACCGCAGGCCGCGGACACGAAATCCTACTCGTACCGGATCCGCTGCGACGGTTTCCGCCCGCAGGGCAGCGCCACCACGACCACGCACATGGCGAGCATCGCCAGTCCCAAGAACTCGAAAACCAAGAGATCCACGGCCAACTCCCCGAAAGATCGCTAGACTTGTCGGCGGGAAATTGACGGTCTGTTAATTGTCGTGGTTACCGGCGCCGGGACGGGCCGGATGGTGGACGGGAGGTTAACGGGCGCTCCGTCTGACGGAGCGCCCGGTTTGACTTCAAGGCAGCTTCAGCGCCGTCTCGGCATTGTACGGCTTGAGCAGCTCGTCGGCGGCCTTCTGGGCAGCGGCGAGTGCATCCTTGGGCTGCTTCTTGCCGTTCAGGACCAGCATCACCTCGTCCTCGAGGGTCTTGCGGACCGGCACGGTCTTGTAGGTCGCAAACCAGGGCTTTGCGACTTCGAGCTGGTCGACCGCGGTTTTCGCGTCCGGATTCTTGCCAAGGAAGTCGAGCATCTCCGGCGTCTTGTAGGCGGCCACGTTCGGGGCGAAATAGCCGGTGGCACGGCTCCACCAGCCGCTCTTCTCCGGCGAGGTCATCCACTTGATCAGCGTCCAGGCCGCCTTCTGCTTGTCGGCCTCGAGTCCCGCCGGGATGATCAGCGATGCGCCGCCGATCGGCACGGCATTGCGGACGTTGCGCGGGATGAACGCGACCTTGTAGGGGAATTTGGCGTTGTCGCGCACGTAAGTGAGCGAGCCGGTCGAGAGCATCATCATCGAGGCATTGCCGGAGATGAAGGCGGTGCTCACGGCCGGGCCTGGCGTGGCGCCCGGCGGATGCACCTTGTGCTTGGCGATGAGGTCGTTCCACCAGGACAGCGCGCCGAGCATCGAGGGCGTGTCGTAATAGACTTCGCCGCCGAACTCCTCGTTGTAGTAGCGCCCGCCATTGGACATGGTGAGCGTCTCCATCATCCAGCCGCAATAGTCATAGGCGCAGGGAATCTCGATGCCCCAGCGCGTGACCTTGTCGCCCTCGCGCTTGGTGAGCTTCTTGGCCCAGTCGGTGACTTCGGCCCAGGTCTGCGGCGGCTTGTCGGGATCAAGACCGGCTTCCTTGGCATGCTCGGCGTTGATGTAGAGCAGCGGCGTCGAGTTGTGGAACGGCACGCCATAGACCGAGCGGTTGATCACGGCATTGCCGTGCAGCGCGGGGAAGAACTGGCCGAGGAACTGCGCCTTGGTGGTGCCATCGGCGGCGATCAGGGAATCGAGATTGGTGAGCTCGTTCTCGATCTGCATGTCGAGGAGAAAGTTCGCCGACATGATCACGGCCGCCGGCGGCTTGCCGGCCTTGATCGCGGCACGCGTCTTGATCAGCGTGTCGTCATAGGAGCCGGTATAGACCGCGGTCGTCTTGATGTCGGGATGGGTCTCGTTGAATTCCTTGATCATGGTGCCCATGTCGCGGGCGAGCTTGCCGTCGACGGGGACGGGGAAGAACAAGTCGATCTCGGTCGGGCCTTCGGCAAAGGCCGGAAAGGCGAGGGCGCCCGCGATGGTGAGGCCGAGCGCAAGCCGGCGGGAGAACAGCATCGAAAAATCTCCTATTTGATGCCTGAGGTGACGAAAGAGCTGATGAAGCGTTTCTGAAAGATCAGGAAGGTGACGAGCAGCGGCGCGATCACGATCAAGGTGCCGGCGGCGATCGTGCCCCAGGCCTGCGTACCTTCGGCGGTGGCGGTGAACACGGACAGCCCCACGGTGAGCGGCCGCTTGTCCGGCGAATTGATCACCATCAGCGGCCAGAGGAAGTCGTTCCAGTGGCTGGTGACAGAGACGATCGCAAACGCCGAGAAGCTCGGCAGTGACAGCGGCACGTAGATGTGGCGGATGCGCGCGAACACGCCGGCGCCGTCGATCAATGCCGCGTCCTCGAGCTCGGTCGGGATGGCCTCGAACGCCTGCCGCATCAGGAAGGTGCCGAAGGCCGAGGCGAAAAACGGCATCATCACGCCGGTCAGGGTGTCGTAGAGCCCGAGCTTTGCCACCAGCGTCAGGTTCGGCACGATCAGCAGCACCGGCACCAGCATGAGCTGGAGCAGGAACAGGTAGAAGGTCAGCGTCTTTCCGGCGAAGGAAAGCCGCGCGAAGGCGAAGCCTGCAAGCGTCACGGTGACGAATTGCACGAGCAGGATGCCGGTGCAGATGATGGTCGTGTTGAGGAAGTAGCGCGGGAAGTCGCCGATGTCCCACGCATCTTTGATATTGTCGAGCGTGGGTTTCAGGCTCGGCATCAGCTCGGCCATGGCGTTGATGCCGTCCGAGGCCGGCCGCAGCGTCGCCACCACCATCCACAGGAACGGGATGAGCCAGACCAGCGCGAGCAGCACCACGAGCACAAAGCCGAGCTTCGGCGTGATCTCGTGTCGCGTTGCGAGCGGAACGTCCTCGAACAGCCGCTTGAACGGATTCATGGCCCGCCCTCGCGGTTTGCCAGCGTGCGGAAGGACAGCGCGGTCAGCCCCATCAGCACGCCGAGCGAGAGCAGCGTCGCTGCCGAGGCCTTGCCGACGTCGTAATGCTCGACCGCCTGCTCGTAGATGTAGAACAGCACGAGATTGGTCGCGTTCGACGGTCCGCCCTTGGTCATGACGAAGACGTGGTCGACCTGCGTCACCGCATTGAGGCCGGCGATCACGGTGACGAACAGGAAGGTGGGCCTGAGCTCGGGCAGGATGATGTAGCGCAGGCGCGCATAAGGTCCGGCGCCGTCGAGGTAAGCTGCTTCCATCGCGTCTTCGGGCACGGCCTGGAGGCCGGCGAGGAAGAACAGCATGTAGTAGCCGGCGTTCTTCCAGATCGTGATCACCATGATCGCGCCGAGCGCGATGTCGGGATCGCCGAGCCAGTTGGGCAGCACCGGAAGCAGGCGGCCGATATAGTGGTCGAGCAGCCCGACATTGGGCAGGAAGATGAACAGGAACAGCGCCGATGCTGCGACCATCGGGATCAGCACCGGCAGGAACAGCGCAGCGCGCAGTGCGCTCGTCACCGCATTGGTGCGCGACAGCGCCAGCGCAAAGAGAAAGGCGAGCGCCATGCTCGGCACCACGGTGCCGACCGCGTAGATGAGATTGTTGACGACAGCGCCGGTAAAGGCGGGGTCGGCGAGCACGGCCGCCAGATTGTCCAGCCCGACGAAGCGGCTCGGTGCCCGCGGCGTGGCGCGCTGATAGAGCGCATCGACGAACACCCGTCCCACCGCGCCGTAGGTGAACGCCGCGAGGAAGATCAGCGACGGCAACAGCAGCAGATAGGCCGGAAGCGAGGCCTTGAAGCCGGCGGCGAACCTTTGGAGGACGTTGAGGCGCGGCGGTCCTGCTCTGGTAACGGCGAGCGATGCTGGTTCGGCCAGGCTCATCTCACCGCGCCGGGAAGTTGAGCGCATAGTCGCGGTCGTCCATCCCCTCTGGTGGGGAGAAGGGGAAACGCAGGTTGGTGTCGAGGAAGTCGTGGCTGTGCACGACCAGGTTCTCCTGGTCGATCAGCACCACGCCGTAGGCCGGCGGCTCATGGCTCGCCAGATGGTTGGTGGCGGCAGGATCGAGCTCGAACCAGACCTGGTGGTTGGTGCCGCGCAGGGTGGAGAAGGGGATCTTGCCGTAGCTGCCCGAGATCGGCCGGTGCACATGGCCGAAGAACAGGTGGCGGATGCGGGAACGATAGGGCGCGATCACCTCGGCAAATTCAGCGCTCTGCTTCAGCGCGATCTCGTCCATCGCGTGGACGCCGACCGGGAACGGCGGATGATGCATGAAGAAGACGAACGGCACATCAGTCGGCGCCCTGGCGAGGGTCTCGGCAAGCCAGCCGAGCCGCTTTGCACACATCTCGCCGGCATCGCTGGTCTCGTCCAGCGTGTCGAGGAAGACGAACAGGCCGTGATCCGTGGTCCGCGTGCCCTGCACGAAACCGTTGGTATCGCGCGGCGCCGCCTTGAGCCCGTCAAGGCAGGCGACGCGGCGGTCGTGATTGCCGACCATCGCGATGTAGGGAATCTTGAGCGGGGCCATCGCGCTTGCGAAATCGGCGTAAGCCTCGGCGTCACCCCAATGGGTGAGATCGCCGGTCACGACGGCAAAGGCGGCATCGGCATGGTGCGTGTTGATATCAGCGATGGCGGCATCGAGGCGGGCACGCGGATCGAGGCCGTAGAGTTTCAGGCCGGGGCCCGCAAGATGCGTGTCGGTGAGGTGGATGAATTTGAAAGGCATGGCGCGTGTGTCAGGTCTCTGGGAGGACGGTCGCCTCCGGCAAGACGGCCCGCCAGCCGGTTAGAGTGCGAGTGTTTCAGTTTGATGACGATGGTTGCCGATGCGACAAATTGTTGGGCAGAACGGCAGAGGGGGTCAACCGGGTCGTCTCGCGGTGCGGTAGGGAGCGGATCGTGCAACGGGTAGCAGCGAGCGCCAGCCGCTCACGTCCCGCAGAACGTCCGCAACACGCGTTGATCGGGCAGCGGCGGGTCGGAGTAGGCCGCGTAGTCCGGCTGATCTTCGTACGGCTTCGCCAGCACCTTCACCAGCTCTTCGAACGGCGCGTAGTCGTCATTGTCCACAGCGGCGCGGATCACCGCTTCGACGCGGTGGTTGCGCGGGATGAAGGCGGGGTTGACGGCGTGCATGGCGGCCTGCCGCTTGGATGCGGACTGTGGCTCTGAAGTGAGACGCTCGCGCCAGCGCTTGGCCCAATCGTCGAACGCTGTCGGGTTCATGAACTGCGCGCGGACGTCGGCAACTCCATCTTCGTCGGCCGCGGCCTCGCTGAGCTTGCGGAAGGTGAGGGTGAAGTCGGCGGCATTCTTGGCCATCGCATCCAGCAAGTCCTGGATCAGCGCCTCGTCGCCGCCGCGCTCGGTGAACAGGCCGACCTTCCTGCGCAGGCCCGCCTGATAGGCCCTGCTGAAAGTGTCCGGGAACGCGCCAAGAATTTCCTGCGCCTGCTCGATCGCTTTCTCCTGATCGTCGGAGAACAGCGGCAACAGGCATTCGGCGAGCCGCGTCAGATTCCATAAGCCGATGCGCGGCTGGTTGGCATAGGCGTAGCGGCCCATCTCGTCGATCGACGAGAACACCTGCGCAGGATCGTAGGAGTCCATGAAGGCGCAGGGGCCGTAATCGATGGTCTCGCCCGAAATCGAGGTGTTGTCGGTGTTCATCACGCCATGGATGAAGCCGACCAGCAGCCAGCGCGCGACGAGATCGGCCTGGCGGGCGACGACGCCGGCGAGCAGCGCGTGATAGGGGCGCTCGGCGCCACGCAGCTCCGGATAGTGTCTCTCGATGACATGGTCGGCGAGCCGGCGGATCGCGTCGGTGTCGCGGCGCACGGCAAAATACTGGAAGGTGCCGACGCGGATGTGGCTTGCGGCCACGCGGGTCAGCACCGCGCCGGGCAGCGCGGTCTCGCGGATCACATGCTCGCCAGTGACGACGGCGGCGAGCGAGCGCGTGGTCGGGATGCCGAGCGCGTACATCGCTTCGCTCACGACGTATTCCCGCAGCACCGGCCCGAGCGCGGCGCGGCCGTCGCCGCGGCGGGAGAAGGGGGTGGGGCCCGAGCCCTTGAGCTGGATGTCGCGGCGGACGCCGTCCTTGTCGATGACCTCGCCGAGCAGGATCGCCCGGCCGTCGCCGAGCTGGGGCACGAACTGCCCGAACTGGTGCCCGGCATAGGCCATCGCGATGGGGTCCGCGCCGGCAGGAACCGTCTTGCCAGCCAGGATCTCGGCGCCCTCCGGCGTCTCCAGCAGGTCCGGATCAAGCCCGAGCTGGACCGCGAGCGGCCGGTTCAGCTTGATCAGCCGGGGCGCGGCAACCGGGGTTGGCGCCACGCGGGCAAAGAAGGTGTCCGGCAGCGCCGAATAGGAGTTCTGGAACGGGAAATGGACGGTCATGGGCTTAAATGTAGGGCTGGAACGCCCATTGGCAAAGGCTCAGGTCCGGCTTGCGTAAAAATGGACTGTCCGGGCCGAAAACAGGCCGTTCCCTTGGTTGCCGCACCCGTCCTCGTCGGGTAAACCCACCCGCAACGTCGGACCGGCCATTTGGGTCGTCCGATTCGATCCTCCGACATCATTTTGGGACTACCATGCATCGCTACCGGTCACATACATGCGGCGCGCTCCGCGAGAGCCACATCGACGAGACGGTTCGCCTGTCCGGTTGGGTCCACCGCGTCCGCGACCACGGCGGCGTGTTGTTCATCGACCTGCGCGATCATTACGGCCTGACCCAGTGCGTGGTCGACCCGGACTCGCCGGCGTTCGCGCTGGCCGAGAAGCTGCGCTCGGAATATGTGGTGCGGATGGACGGCAAGGCCCGCCGTCGCCCGGAAGGCACTGACAATGACGACCTGCCGACCGGCAAGGTCGAGGTCTATGTCAATGAGATCGAGGTGCTGGGCCCGGCTGGTGACCTGCCGCTGCCGGTGTTCGGCGACCAGGAATATCCCGAAGACATTCGCCTGAAGTACCGCTTCCTCGACCTGCGCCGCGAGAAGCTGCACCAGAACATCATGACGCGCGTCGCGATCATCGATTCCATGCGCCAGCGGATGAAGGCGCAGGGCTTCTTCGAGTTCAACACGCCGATCCTGACCGCGTCCTCGCCCGAAGGCGCGCGCGACTTCCTGGTGCCGTCGCGCATCCATCCCGGCAAGTTCTACGCGCTGCCGCAGGCGCCGCAGCAGTACAAGCAGCTGCTGATGATGAGCGGCTTCGACCGCTATTTCCAGATCGCGCCCTGCTTCCGCGACGAGGACCCGCGCGCCGATCGTCTGCCCGGCGAGTTCTACCAGCTCGACGTCGAGATGAGCTTCGTCACGCAGGACGACGTCTTCGCGGCGATGGAGCCGGTCATCACCGGCGTGTTCGAGGAGTTTGCCAAAGGCAAGCCGGTGACCAAGGGCTGGCGGCGGATTCCGTTCGCGGAAGCTCTGCGCAAATACGGCAGCGACAAGCCGGACCTACGCAACCCCATCGAAATGCAGGACGTCTCCGAGCATTTCCGCGGCTCCGGCTTCAAGGTGTTCGCGCGCATGCTCGAAGACCCGAAGAACCAGGTTTGGGCGATTCCGGCCGCGGGCGGTGGCAGCCGCGCCTTCTGCGACCGCATGAATTCGTGGGCGCAAGGCGAGGGGCAGCCCGGCCTCGGTTACATCATGTGGCGTGAGGGCGGCGAGGGCGCGGGTCCGCTTGCAAACAACATTGGCCCCGAGCGCACCGCTGCGATCCGCACGCAGCTCGGCGTGAAGGAGGGCGATGCCGCCTTCTTCGTCGCCGGCGATCCCGACAAGTTCTGGAAGTTCTCTGGCCTTGCCCGCAACAAGGTCGGCGAGGAGTTGAACCTCACCGACAAGGAGCGGTTCGAGCTCGCCTGGATCGTCGACTTCCCGATGTACGAGTACAACGAGGACGACAAGAAGGTCGACTTCTCGCACAACCCGTTCTCGATGCCGCAGGGTGGCCTCGAGGCGCTGAAGGGCCAGGATCCGCTGACCATCAAGGCGTTCCAGTACGACATCACCTGCAACGGCTACGAGATCGCCTCGGGCGGCATCCGCAACCACGTGCCGGAAGCCATGGTGAAGGCGTTCGAGATCGCGGGCTATGGCGAGCAGGAAGTGGTCGAGCGCTTTGGCGGCATGTACCGCGCCTTCCAGTACGGCGCGCCGCCGCATGGCGGCATGGCTGCGGGCGTCGACCGCATCGTGATGCTGCTCTGCGGCACCACGAACCTGCGCGAGATCTCGCTGTTCCCGATGAACCAGCAGGCCATGGACCTCCTGATGGGCGCGCCGTCGGAAGCCACGACCAAGCAGCTCCGCGAGCTGCACGTTCGGGTGAACTTGCCGCAGAAGTGATGAGCAAGTTCGGGTCTCGTGCCCCGGACGCAGCGCAGCGCTCTTCAGCGGTGCGCTGCAGAGCCGGGGCCCACGTCCCCCCGACCAGCGGCCTCTCTAGGTCCCGGCTCTGCGCAGCAACGCTTGCGCGTTGCAGCGCGTCCGGGACACGAGACCAACCAGCTCTCTTTACAGCCTCGTCGACGCCTCGATCCTGAACTGCGCCAGCGTGCCCTCTGGGTCGGCGTTGAAGAGCTGCATCAATTGCAGCAGCGGCACCTTCGCGCGCGGCGTGACCTTGATGACGAGTGTCTGGCCCGGCGTCTCGATGAAGCTTGCGATCGAATCCACGGCCGCGCCTGCCTCGGGATTAGCGGCCGCGATCTCCGCCCGCTGGGCCTTGACGCTGTCAACGAGCGTCTGGCGTGCAGCGTCACGGCTGACATTTCGTCCTCGTGCATTCTGCGTCACCGCGGTATCGACGAGACCATTGTCGCGCACTGAGAATTCGAGCGAATCAGCCTCAATATTGGCCGCCTGACCCATGAACTGGGCTGGATCGGCCGAAAACAGCTCGCGTGGCACGTTGCTCAGCGCAATTCGCAATTGCGCTTTTGCGATGCCTCCGAGTCGAGGGTTGCCGGCGCCAGGGCGAAGCTCTTGGAGGACTCTGTCCACTCCGCGCCGAGATCGAGGTCGATGGGGAGTTGCTCGATTCCGCCGAGAACCAACGGAAGCTGCTTCGGGTCGGATGGATCGGTAGGCGTGACGAATTTCGCAACCACATGCGCCTTGCTCGGGATCGAGCCGATCAGCTGCCCCCAGTCCAGTCTCAGCGTGTCGATCGTGACGAGCTTTTTGGTGTTCTTGAAGGGCGCGGCCACGCCCTTGACCTCTGCGCCTGCGAGCACACCGAACAGCCCGAGCATCTGGTCGGGCGAGGGCGCCCGGCCGGGAGTGGTCAGACTCGCTGCCCAGCGCATCAGACCCGCTACACTGAAGGATTTCAGCGCGAAGCGCTCCATCTTGAACTGCCCCTGCGGCGCCGGCGCGTCGAGGCCTTCGAGCGCGAACTCGCCTTGGGCGTATTTGATCGCATTGAGCCGGACGGTCCCTTGCGGCGTACCCATCGACAGATTGCTGATCTCGATCTTGCCGACGCGCAGGCCCTCGTACATCGCGGCCACCTTCTCCATCATCTCGCGCCCCTGGGCAGGCGTTGGTGGAGACGACGGGTCCTTCGGCAGCAAGGCCAGAACCTCGGCCGGCCGGAATTTTGACGGCTGAAATCCGAGGTCCTCGATGGCGATCCCATCGACTTGCGCGCGCACGCCTTGGGTCGATGTCAGCACATAAGGCCCGACCGAAATCCTCCGATAGGCCCGATGATAGCTGTCGTCATTGGCCTTCTCCGGATCGAGTGCGGCGATCACGGCATTCACGTCGACATCGTCGATGATCATGTCGGAAAACTCGCCGATGAGCTTGTCGGGCTTAGCCGCCCTAAGCGTGGTGAAGCTGAAAACGGCGCGATCGATCTTCGCCGTATCGACCTTCCCGCGATTGATGTTGCGGATCGCGAGCCCCGAATAGGTGATTTCGCCGCTGCCGGCTGCGTTTGAGCCGGTGTCCATGGTGACGCTCACCGTCGGCACCATGACCGAGGCAGCCGTGAGGCTCGCATACTGCGCGAGCGCGAAGCGGTAGGCGTCGACCAGCGAGGGTGAGGCCGGCGCGCCTTGGGCGCGGGCTGGGCCGGAGTAGCCGGTCACCGCGATCTGCGGGAGCTTGTACGTTGCCTTTACCTTTGCCGGGCCGGCGGCGCCGTCAATGGCAAGCTCCGCGCCGGCGATGTCGATCGTCTCGGCCGAAAAATGCGCCTCGTCGGTCTGGCGGACGCCGGCCGCCTTGATGCTCGCGGCCTTGAGCCCGGCCAGCGGCGGCTGTGCCGGCTCGACGGTGATATCCTCGACCGTCAGGGTCCGCGTCATCAGGTCAAACGCCACCTTGCCATGGCTCGCCTTGCCGCCGCGGCTGCGGATCTGGTCGAACGCCGCCTCGACCTCGGCGGTGGCGCGGTGCTGAACGTAGAGATTGAAGCCAAGCCAGCCGCCGCCTGCGAGCAACGCAAGCGCGATCAGGCCGATCAGGATTCGTCTCATGCGGTCAGCTCCAGTTGCTGGCTCAGGGCAGAACAACCTGCCATATTCGCAATAGCTTGCCCGGTCCAGGGAAAGCCATGGTTTTCAAATGTTTGACGGCACCGTCTGTTGATGGGGCCACAATCGGATGTTGCCACAAAGCCGCCGGCCGTGCTTGATCCCGTTTCCATGATCCGGAATACCGTCTTCGGGCTGGGGCCGGTCGGGGAAAAAAGCTTTGAGGCCGCAAAACGCGAGGCGAGGCAGGGCATGTCGTCTTATTCTGAAGATCTCCACCAAGCGGCGCTGGCCTATCACCGTCTGCCGCGGCCCGGAAAACTCGAGATCCAGGCGAGCAAGCCGCTCGCCAATCAGCGCGACCTTGCGCTCGCCTATTCGCCGGGCGTCGCCGCCGCTTGCACCGAGATCGCCAACAACCCGGCCGAAGCCGCCACGCTGACGGCCCGCGCCAACCTGGTCGCCGTCGTCTCCAACGGCACCGCGGTGCTGGGGCTCGGCAATATCGGGCCGCTGGCCTCCAAGCCCGTGATGGAAGGCAAGGCGGTCCTGTTCAAGAAATTCGCCGGCATCGACGTCTTCGACATCGAGATCGCCGCCGACACCATCGAGCGCGTGGTCGAGACGGTGGCGGCGCTGGAGCCGACCTTCGGCGGCATCAATCTCGAGGACATCAAGGGCCCCGAGTGCTTCGAGATCGAGGCGCGGCTGAAGGAGCGCATGAAGATCCCGGTCTTCCATGACGACCAGCATGGCACCGCGATCATCGTTGCGGCCGCGATCACCAACGGCCTGCGGCTGAACGGCAAGAAACTCTCGGACGTCAAGATCGTCGCGTCGGGAGCGGGGGCGGCGGCGCTCGCGACGTTGAACCTTCTGGTCTCGATGGGTGCACAGCGCAAGAACATCTGGGTCTGCGACATCGACGGCCTCGTCTATGACGGACGCAACACGCTGATGGACCGCTGGAAGGCGGTCTATGCCCAGAAGACCGACAAGCGTACGCTCCGCGACGTGATCGGCGGCGCCGACATATTCATCGGGCTCTCGGCACCGGGCGTGCTGACGCCCGAGATGGCCAAGGCGATGGCCGACCATCCGCTGATCATGGCGCTTGCGAACCCCACGCCGGAGATCATGCCGGAGGAGGCGCGGAAAGCGCGCCCCGACGCCATGATCTGCACGGGGCGGTCCGACTACCCGAACCAGGTCAACAACGTCCTTTGCTTTCCTTTCATCTTCCGCGGTGCGCTCGACGTCGGCGCCACCGCGATCAACGAGGAGATGAAGCATGCCGCGGTCGATGCCATCGCGCAGCTCGCGCGCGAGGCGCCGTCGGACGCGGTCTCACAAGGCAGCTTCGACACCGGCGAGGCGGGTGGCTTCGGCCCGGGCTCGCTGATCCCGAGCCCATTTGATCCTCGGCTGATCCTTCGCATCGCGCCGGCGGTCGCCAAGGCCGCGATGGAATCCGGGGTTGCGACGCGTTCCATCACCAATTTCGATGAATATGCGGCCCAGCTCATGCGCTTTGCCTTCCGCTCCGGCATTGTCATGAAGCCGATGTTCGCCAAGGCCAAGACCCAGCCTGTGCGGGTGATTTACGCCGAGGGTGAGGACGAGCGCGTGCTGCGCGCCACGCAGGTGGTGCTGGAGGAGAAGCTCGCGCGTCCCATCCTGGTCGGCCGTCCGTCGGTGGTCGAGGCACGCATCAAGCGCTTCGGCCTCTCGATCAAGGCGGGCAAGGATTTCGACCTGGTCAACCCCGAGGACGATCCTCGCTACCGCTCCTATGTGCAGTCCTATGTCGAGGTCGCTGGCCGCCGCGGTATCACGCCCGAGGGAGCGCGCACCGTGGTGCGCACCAACAACACCGTGATCGCGGCGCTCGCCGTGGGGCGCGGCGAGGCCGATGCGATGCTCTGCGGCGTCGAGGGCCGCTACATGAGCCATCTGCGCCACGTCCGCGAGATCATCGGCTTCTCGAGCGGGATCAGCGACTATGCCGCGCTGGCGCTGCTGATCACCACCAAGGGGGCGTTTTTCATCGCGGACACCCAGGTGCGGCCCAATCCGAGTGCGGAGGAGCTGGCCGAGATCGCGGCGCTCGCAGCCATCCATGTGCAGCGCTTCACGCTGAAGCCGAAAGTCGCCTTCGTGTCGCATTCCGATTTCGGCAGCTATGACACGGACACCTCGCGCAAGATGCGCCGTGCGACGCAGCTCCTGAAGGAGAAGCATCCGGAGATCGAGGCCGATGGCGAGATGCAGGCCGACACTGCCCTGTCGGGGGCGGCACGCAAGCTGGTGCTGCCGCACTCGAACCTGGAAGGCGAGGCCAACATCCTGATCATGCCGACGCTGGATGCGGCCAATATCGCTTACCAGACCATCAAGGTGCTGGCCGACGCGCTTCCCGTGGGACCGATCCTGATCGGCCCGGCGCGCCCGGCACACATCCTCACGCCGGGTGTCACCGCGCGCGGCATCCTCAACATGACCGCGGTCGCCGTGGTGGAAGCCCAGGAGCGGGCGGCGCGGCAGCAGCCGAGCTTGTTTACGTAAGCAGTCCAGGCCTCACCGGATCACCGCGCTTTCTCTTCTCCCCTTACAAAGGGGAGAGGGGAAGATATTTCCCCGTTTGAAAATCGCGCGTGGACTCTTCATAATCGCGCTGTCATCGCGTCAGCGTCCCGCCCTAAAGCATTGCCAAGAGGCCGACCATGCCAGCGTTCGTGACTTTCGGGCGAATCCTGTTCGCCGTGCTGTTCATCTATACGGGCGCAACGAAGCTGTTCGCGATACAGGCGACTGCCGATTTCATTGCCAGCAAGGTCACTGTGCCCGAGATGATTGCGCCCTATGCCCAGCAGGTCGAGCAGGCCACCAGCATGACGACGCCGCAGCTGCTCGCGATCGCGGTCGGCGGACTCGAGATCATCGCGGGGCTGATGATCGCGCTGAACTTCGGGGCGCGTTTCTTTGCGCTGCTGCTGATCATCTACGTCGCGATCTCGACGTTCCTGTTCTACGACTTCTGGAACCAGACCCCGCCCGACAACGCGAAGATGCTGGTGGACGCGCTGAAGAACCTCTCGATCATCGGCGCGCTGTTCATGATCATGGGCTATGGCCGCGCCACACGCCCGGTCGAGGCGGCTTACGGCGACGTATAGCGTCGCAGTGCGACATCCAGGACACAACTGGAAGTGCCGGGGCTGATCTGACGGCAATTCCGTAGCCCCTAAGTTCTACTTTGCATGGGGTTGTTTTCGACGTTTTCGCACGGACGCGGGATGAAGGCGCCGCGAACATGGGTGTCGCTACCCCCGTCGCCACGGCGTGACCGTGACGCCGTGTGCGGCATCGAGCACACGCACTCCACCCGGCTTCATCCCATGCGCCGCAAGCACCTCGTGCGGCGTCCGCTCCGGCACACCGACGAAGCAGCCTTCGCCGCCAGGCAGGCGCACCCGCGGGGCTTCCGAGAGCCAGAAGGTGTCGTAGCGGTCCATGAACATGTCGAACACGACGGGGCCGCCGATGATTGCGACCGTGCCCGAGGATACGTCGGCGAAGGCGCAGGCCTCCTCGAAGCTCGCGCCATGCGGATTCCACAGTGTCGCGTTCGGCATCTCCGGATCGACCGCGAGCGCGGCTATCTTGCGGGTCAGGATCAGCCGCTTTCGCTTGGGTGAGTTCGGCTGTCCCTCATACGAGTGCCGGCCGTGCACGATCAGCGTGGCGAGATCGAGCGCCTGCTCGAAGAACCTCTTGTCGCCCTCGAACTTCAGGCTATCGGGCATGACATGCCACGCGTCGGCAAGCATGCCGTCGGCGGAGACGATGACGTAGCCTTCGAAACGGAAAGACAAGTGTGAAGGCTATTCGGAAACGGTCGTCACCACGCTGTTGACCGGGCGCTGGCTCACCGTCGGCAGCTTGACGTCCTTGAGCAGCTCCTGGTCGTACTCGGGCAGCGTCGATACCGGGCTCTTCGCGCGCATCGCCACGACCTTGTAGCCACCGGCCTTGAGCTGCTGCAGCAGTGCGGGCAGCGCTTCGGCGGTGTGCTTCTGGAAGTCGTGCATCAGGATGATGCCCTTGCCGAGCTTGGTCAGCTTCTTCATCACGGTGTCGATCACCTTCTCGGGCTTGGAGGCCTTGAAGTCGAAGGAGTCGAGATCGCAGGAGAAGATCGCGATGTTGCGGTTGCCGAGATAGGTGACCATCTCCGGCGGGTGCTGCAGGGCCGGGAAGCGGAAGAACGGCGAGGGCGAGATGCCGCCGAGCGCCCACTTCACCGCGGAGAAACCTTTCTCGATTTCGTCCTTCTTCTGCTGTTCGGTCAGCTTCTTGTCGTTGAGATTGGCGTGCGACCAAGTATGTGCGCCGACGGTGTGGCCGGCGGCATAGACCTGCTTCAGGATCTCCGGCTCGTAGGTCGAATGCTTACCGATCGGGAAGAAGATGCCGGTGGTGCATTCATCGGCCAGCGCCTTCAGCACCGCGGGCGTGTTGCGCGGCCAGGGGCCGTCGTCGAAGGTCAGCACGACCTCGTGGTCGCGCAGGAAGTCGAGCTCCTTGAAGTGCTCGAAGCCGAAGCCGGGACCACCCGTGGTGTCGATCTCGACGGTACGGGCGACGCCGAGCGCATTGGGATTGCTGCAGGCGGCGCGTGCCGGCTGCGCGCCTTGTGCCGCCGCTGGCGGGCTGGCGGCCGCCGCGGGAGCTGCCGCCGGGGCAGGTGCCGCTGCCGGCGCTGCGGCAGGGGCGGCTTGCGTGGCTGCCGCGGGCTTCGCGGCCGGGGTCTGCGACCATGCGGCGCTCGCCATCGCAAGAGAGATTGCGCTCGCCAAAATCAGTCTTGCCGCAACACGCATGACGTTGTCCTCGATAGATTGATCCCGTTGTTCGGCCGTAGCTTTTTTGCCCCTGTCCGAACCTGTCCGCCCCAGACAGTCTTAGCCTAGATGGTTGGCCATCGCCAATGCAACGGCTGTTTGGCTCCGCGAGGGAATTGTGCCCAAGCGCGTGAGACCGGCTCAGCTATCGGCAAGCGCCTTGGCAACGGCTGTCTTGATGCGGGTGTCGGTCGGCTCGACCGCCGAGGCAAAAACCTCGGTGATATAGCCGTCGCGGCCGATCAGGTATTTGTGGAAGTTCCAGCGCGGAACTTCCTTGGGCCGGGCTTCCGCGGCCCATTTGTAGAACGGATGGGCCTTCGGACCGACCACGACGACCTTGGCGGCGATCGGGAAGGTAACGCCGTATTGGTGATGTGCGGTCTCCGAGATTTCCGTCGCGCCGCCTGGCTCCTGGCCGCCGAAATCGTTGGAGGGCACGCCGATGATGGTTAGTCCGCGTTCGCGGAACTCGCTCCAGAGTTCCTGAAGTCCAGCATATTGCGGGGTGTAGCCGCACAGCGAGGCCGTGTTGACGATCATCAGCGGCCGGCCGGTAAACGCGGCGAGCCGGATATCGTCGCCGGAGAGCGCGGGGAAGGAGAAGGCATAAGCCGAGATCTTGCTCATCGCGCCCTCGGCAAGCGCGCGAGTCGCGGCGGGAACGGCGATCGCGCCGACCGCCGCGGTGAGCATTGTCCTTCGGTTCAGCATGGCGATGTCCCCCAAGTTGATCCGGGACGGATCATACTCCGGGAGAACGATCCCTCGCGCTCAATACCGCGTTATGCGCGCTACAGCGCGATCAGTGCAGACGAACGATGAAATCCGTGCCTTCGCCGGTTTCGCCCTGGTTGATGCCCTGGTCGGAGACGATGATCGAGCTGCCGGTGGTGAGCATCTCGTTGATCTTCGCCATGGTGTCGGCGGCGATGGAGATGCGGTCGAGCGCCTCGGCCGGACTATCCGCAGTGATCACGGGCTTTGCGGCAACCGGGATGACGCCGGCCATGCGGTGGTGGCGAGTCATCCGGCTGCCGTCGTCACGCTCCACCGAGCGGACGATGACGGGCACCGACACCACCGACCAATGCAGCGCGTTGGCATCGCTCTTGTCGGCTTCCGCGGTGAAGACATGCGTGCCGAGCGGACGGTCGCTGGCGGCGATCGTCACGGGCGCTTCGAACAGCGGCGAAAAGTTCTGCCGCACATAGATCTTGGAATCCTTGCGGCTGATGAACACCGCGATCTGGCCGGCGCGCTTCGGCGGCTCGGGCTTTGCGCCAGGGGCCGGCTCGGTGGCGCGGGTCTGATCCTTTTTCGCATCGGCAGCGGGCTGCGCAGGCGTCGGTGCCGTCACCGCGATATCGGGTTTCTTGGCATCGGTCGCTTCGGTTTTTGCAGGTTCAGGCTTGGCGGTCGCTTCGTCCGATGCCGGTTTTGCCGGCTCGGATGCGTCGGCGGTTTTCGCACCGTCCGTGCTTGCGCCTTCGTTCGGAGCGGGCGTGTTGGCGGGGGCTTCCTCGCGCGCCATCGCGTTGCCGATGGTTGCGTCGGACATCACGGTGTGGCCGACGGTCGAGCGGAGCTCCATCGCCGGCTCGACGTTCGCGCTCTTGACCTCGGTAGCCTCGTTGACCTCGGCGGCTTTGCTCTCGTCGGCCTTGCTCTCAGGAGACTTTGCCGCGGCCGCGCCCTTGTCCGACTTGTCGGCGACAGTCGTCGCAGGTTGCTCCAGGCTCGCAGCGGGCTGCGGCGGGACGCGCAGGCTCGCGAGCAGGGGATGCGAGAAACTGTGTGGCGTCATCTCGCCGGGCGTCACGATCACGCGCGCGCCCATCTTGGTCCAATTCCACATCTTCACCGCGAACGCCATCGGCATGCGGATGCAGCCATGAGAGGCGGGATAGCCAGGCAGGACGCCGGCATGCATGGCGACACCCGACCAGGTGATCCGCTGCATGTACGGCATCGGCGCGCCGCTATAGATGTTGGAATGATGGAATTTGTGTTTCTGAATGACGCTGAACACGCCCAGCGGCGTCGGATGGCCCTTCATGCCGGTCGACACCGGCGATTGCGCGAACACGCCGTTGGAATCGTAGACCGTCACCTTCTGCCGGTCGATCGAGATAGCGATGACCAGAGGCCCTTGCGGCTTGGCGCCGGTCTCCCTCTCAGCGATCTCCTTCTTGCCCGGGACAGTCGCGCGTTTGCGCGGCTTCGCACGCTCAATCCGCGGCTGTGGCTGGTGGTAGTAAGCACCGTCGGTATAGTCCGACCAGTAATACATCGCGGCTTCCGCCCGGGTCGTGGTGACAATCGCACCCGCCGCCGTCAAAATGGCGACCCGCCACAACTGCGCCCTTGCGGCAGAAGAACCGGTCACGCTCACGCTGTTCATCCTCGAATCCGTATTCCAAATCAGTAATTAGTCTCGCAAAGGGGATACGCGTTCACTACCACAGCGGTTCGGCTATCAGCCAATTTTGTCGAAGCCGTAGCAAAAAAGCCTCACAGACCGGTAAACGGTGGCCGCGCAGGTAGCTTCTCGCCTTCCTGATCGGCCCTCGCATCCCTAAATTGTGGGGACTTGTTACCGGAGAACTTCATGTCATCTCGTTTCCCCGGTCTTTCGGGCATGCGCTTGAAAGGCCTCGCTTTATTCCTCCTGCTCATGGCCATGCCGGCCAGCTTTGCCCAAGCCGCCGACGAGCCCGATCTGATCTTCCGCCGCTCCACCGTCTTCAAATGGCTGAGCCCGAACGACAAGCTCGCGACCTACGGCCTCGACGATCCCGAGGTCGAGGGAGTTGCCTGTCATTTCACGGTGCCGGAGAAGGGCGGCTTCAAGGGCTGGATAGGGCTCGCGGAGGAGGTCTCTGACATCTCGCTCGCCTGCCGGCAGGTCGGTCCTATCAAGTTCAAGGACAAGCTGGAGCAGGGCGATGACATGTTCCGCAAGCGCCGCTCGCTGTTCTTCAAGAGGATGCAGATCGTGCGCGGCTGCGATACCAAGCGCAACGTGCTGGTTTACATGGTTTATTCCGACAAGCTGATCGAGGGCTCGCCGAAGAATTCGACGTCGACCGTGCCAATCATGCCGTGGGGGCCGACGGATAACAGTATTCAGAAGTGCAGCGACTTCTTCACTCAGTGACGAGATTGCGGCTGAAGCGCGGCTTTGCGAGATGCGAGCCGCTCAGCCGCACGAAGGCCTGCGGTGCCGCCTCATAACCGCGGTCGGATTGCAGTGCCATCGCGCCGGTGGCGTAGCGCGGCCACTGCCTTTCGTTGGCTCGGTCAGAGCCCTGGTCCACGTCGCGCGCCATTGCGCGATCTAAAGCCATCATGATGGCCATCCCTCAACCCTGAGCCTCGGTTTGATGCCGGGCTTATCGCTGTTCGAAGCTTCGGTCGTCGCTGAAACGTCCCCGGTGCAGCGGAACTTCGCGCTTCTTTGCGCTCCTCTTCAGCAGAGAAACGTAAAATGCCTGTGAAGCGTCTGCTTCGGGACTGTGGCCGCGAGCGCGCGCGGGTCGCTGCGGGAACACCGGAGAGCGCCGCGAAGCAGCCATCGGCTGTGAGACGACCTCACTGAAATAATTGGGGTTTTTGACTTAATGTTTCGTCGTATCGGCGCCGACGAAACAATTCTCACGAAGATGAAACCATTTTACGCATTTGGCGCATCACGCATGAAACCGCCCGTGGTTATCAACCGACCAGAGGTAGCGGCGCACAGCCGCGGGGAACTGGAGACTTCACATGCGGGCGCTCAGCTTCATCCTTGCTTTCAGCTTTGTGCTCGCCGGGTCCTCCCTGGCCGGAACCAGCGACGGTGGGCTGCCGGGCGTCGGGACCTTTGCCTATAGCGGCACGCCGGTCGGCGCCAAAGCGCCTCAGCCGATCGTGATGGCCGCGCGTCTCTGATCGCAAGAAAAAGACCAGCAGGATCAAGAAAAGCCAGTCATGTCTCGCATAGGCGCCGCCGTTTTCCTCGCGTCCCTCCTCACGATCACTGCGGCCCAGGCTCAGGTGCGCTTTCCCAGCAGGTTGCCGGATCCTCGCACCGATTTCGTGCGCCAATGCGCGCCGCACATGCTCGGGCGATGGGCGCATCCGGAGGAAGTCTGCGGCTGTCTGCATGACCATGCCGCCGCAGTTGTCGAGGACCGCGACCTGCGCGAGGCGCTCCTTCGTGGCATCAGCGAGACCGGCGTGCCGACCATCGAGAACGAATGGGTGCCGGTCACAAAACAGTCCGAGATCGGACCAACCTTCACCAAGATCGCCAAGCCGACCCTTCAGTGCATGTTCGACCCGGCGAAGTAGACTTTAGAGCATGATCCGGAAAAGTGCGCAGCGGTTTTCCGAAGAGATCACGCTCAAACAATAACCTAGCGCAATGACGCTTCATCCCCGATCTCATCGCGAGTTGGGGCTATTTCGACTTCGGTCCGAACCGCGGCACGCAGGTGCGCGTCCGCGTGATGCCGCTTTCGGTCATCTTCGCGCCGCGCACTTCCTTGATCTGCCCGGCTGGGCAGGTGCCGTCATCGACCATCACGCGCTGGCCAAGCCGCAAGCCGACGATGTCCTGCTCGCGCCCGACCGTATCGGCGCGTGCCAACGTTATTGTTGCTGCGACGAACAGCGCACATACGCAGATTGCGCGGAAATGGGGCATGACGAAAATCCCGACCTCGATACCGCAATGTTAGAAAGCCGCGCGCGATTCTCATAGTGAACCTTCGTCACGCCCGGCGCGCCGGCTTGTCGCTGCCGCGAAGCGCGGCCAGCGATTGCGTCGCGAGCTTTTCGGCTGCCGCCACCAGTTGCGGAACCGAATGGCCGGAAAAGCCGAGAACGAAACCGGGCAGGGGACGGGCGCGCGCATAAGTGTCGGCGAGCAGCCAGCCTTCCGCTCCGGCCGCGTGCTTGGCCTGCGAGGCGACGCGCAAATCGACCGATGGCTCGAACCGCGCGACCAGATGCAGGCCTTGAGAGGGCACGGGAACCGACAGCCGGCCGTCGGACGCCGCCTGAAGCGTCGCAGCCAGTGCGTCGCGCGCTTCGCGATAAAGCTTTCGCACGCGCTTCAGGTTTGCGGCGAAGGCGCCGGAGTTGAGCATGTCCGCGACCGCGCCTTCCATCAGCGTACCGGGAAAGCGGTCCAGCGCGGCCCGCGCGGTCGCGACCGGCCCGATCAGGCGCTCCGGCAGCGCGCAATAACCGATGCGCAGGCCCGGAAACAGCGTCTTGGCAAACGTGCCCATGTAGATCACGCGCTCGAGCTGATCGATGCCGGCAAGCGACATCAAGGGCGCGCCGTCGTAGCGGAACTCGCTGTCGTAATCGTCCTCCAGCACGAAAGCGCCGGCCTCTTTCGCCCAGTCCAGGAGCTCGAGCCGGCGCGGCATCGACATCTGCACGCCCAGCGGAAACTGGTGCGACGGCGTGACATAGGCCGCGCGCGCCTTTGGTGCCGCCGTCCGGCCCTTGGCGACGCGCAGGCCATGCTCATCGACCGGCACGGAGACGGCGCGATAGCCGCAATGGAGGATCGCCGCGCGCGCGGTCGGATAGCCAGGATCCTCGCACCAGATCTGGTCGTCGCGCTCGAGGATCGCGCCGAGCACGATGCGCAGCGCATGCAGTGTGCCTGACGTCAGCATGATCTGGTCGGGATCGCAGCGCAGGCCCCGCGCCGCTAGCAAATGATCGGCAACCGCCGCGCGCAGCTCGCGGCTGCCGCGCGGATCACCATAGTGCAGATGTTCGGTGCCGAAGGCGCGCATGCGCCGGCCGACGAAGCCGCGAAAGCGCTGCAGCGACCGTTCGTCGACATGGGTGCAACCGAGTGCCAGCGTGCCCTGCCGTGGGACCTCGACGGTGATCCTCGCCTTGCGCAACTCGCGCGCGCGAGAGGGAATCTTAGCAGCGACGAACGTCGCGGAGCCGACGATCGCTTCCGCAAATCCATCTGCAATCAGTCGCTCATAGGCCGTGACGACGGCGTTGCGCCGGAAGCCGGTCTGCTTCGCCAGCGTCCGCGATGGCGGCAGCGGCTCGCCCGGCCTGGCAAGGCCCTGCACGATCGCGTGGCAGAGCGCCTGGTAAAGCCGGTGCGCCGAAGAGGCGCTTTCCGTGATGTGCGCTCCCGAAAAATCGAGCGGCAGCTCGGCCCTGCGCGGCGGGGCTTTCGGGGACGGCTTTGAATTGGTCGGATTTTTTAGCATCGAATTGGAACTATCGCAGACCAAATGGGCCGCTACAACTCCTTCCAGATTCAAATTCCACGACAGGAGTCGCCGTGTCCGATGGTATCGCCACCACGTCCTATCCGGTCTCGTCCCGTAACCAGGTGAAGCGCCGCCATGATCGCGGCGCTTACGATCACGCCACCGTTCACCGGATCCTGGACTCTTCGATGCTGTGCCACGTCTCCTATGTGATCGACGGCCAGCCCTATTGCACCCCGACCTTTTTCTGGCGGGAAGGGACAAAACTCTATTGGCACGGCTCCAGCGCGAGCCGCATGCTGCGCAATCAGTCGGAAGGCCAGAGAGTCTGTCTCACCGTTGCACATCTCGACAGCCTCGTGCTGGCGCGCTGCGGTTTCAACCATTCGGCGGATTATCGCGCGGTGATGGCTTTTGGCGCCGCTTACCTCGTGACCGATGCGGAGGAGAAGAGCCGCGCGATCAGCGCCATGGTCGACCGCTTCTTCCCGGATCGCACTGCGGGGCTGCGCCCGAGCAGCACGCAGGAGATCAAGGCGACGACCTTCATCGCGATGGAGATCGAGGAGGCCTCGGCCAAGGTTCGCGCGAAGGGGCTTGCAGACGACGAGGAGGACCATGCGCTGCCGATCTATGCGGAGCGGATATCCGTGCGCACCGTGCTCGGCGCGCCGGAACCTTGCGCGCGTCTGCTCGACGGCGTCACGCGGCCGCAGACCCTGAATGGCTATTCGGAAGGCCGACTGCTCGAAGATGCATTGCTGGAGGCCTATTTTCAGGAGTACCCGGAGGGTTGAAATCGACTAGCTTCGCGGCGCTCTTGAAAGCCGATCGGAGTTGCCAGCATGAATACCGAAACGCAGCAAAGGATTCTCGATGCCGTCGATGCGAGCTTCGAGGCCCAGCTTGCGACCACACGGGATTTCGTCGCGATCCCCTCGATCCGCGGCGCGGAGGGGCCCTGTCAGGACATGATCGGCGACCTCCTGCGCGCTCGGAGTTATGAGGTCGACGACTGGCATATCAACATCGACGAGTTGAAGGATCTGCGCGGCTTCGGTCCGATCGAGCACGATTTCTCCAAGGCGCGTACGGTGGTCGGCACCTATCGCCCGCTAACGAGCAGCGGCAAATCGCTGATCCTGCAAGGCCATTGCGACGTCGTGCCGGCTGGACCGCTGGAGCTCTGGGACACCCCGCCATTCTCGCCGGTCATCAAGGACGGCAAAATGTATGGCCGCGGTGCCTGCGACATGAAGTCCGGCACCATCGGCGCGCTCTACGCGCTCGATGCGATCAAGGCCGCAGGCCTTCGGCCCACGGCGCGGATCCATTTCCAGTCCGTGATCGAGGAGGAGAGCACCGGCGTCGGCGCGCTCTCGACGCTCCAGCGCGGCTATCGCGCCGACGCCTGCTTCATTCCCGAGCCGACCGGCGGCAAGATGGTGCGCTCGCAGGTCGGCGTGATCTGGTTCCGCCTGCGCGTCAAGGGCCATCCGACCCATGTGGCATTTGCCGGCTCCGGCGCCAACGCGATCATGGCGGCCTATCATCTGATCCAGGCCCTGCAAAAGCTCGAGATCGAATGGAATGAGCGGGCAAAGGCCGATCGCCATTTCAAGACACTCAACCATCCCATCAACTTCAACCCCGGCGTCATCAAGGGCGGCGACTGGGCCTCCAGCGTGCCGGCCTGGTGCGACGTCGATTGCCGCATCGCAGTGCTGCCGGGCTGGTCGATCGCCGATCACCAGAAAGAGATTCTCGCTTGTGTCGCGGCTGCGGCGCGCAACCATCGCTTCCTCGCCAACAATCCGCCCGAGGTGGAATGGTCCGGCTTCCTGTCGGAAGGTTATGAACTGACCAACGCGGCCGCGCCCGAAGCCGCCTTTGGCAAGGCGTTTAACGCCGTCTATGGCGGCGGGGTCGAAGACCTCGTCTTCACCGCGCTCACCGATACCCGCTTCTACGGCCTCAACCACGGCATCCCCAGCCTCTGCTTCGGCCCGAGTGGCGGTGAGATTCACGGATTCAACGAATATGTCGATCTGGAATCGCTGAAGAAGTCGACCAAGGCGATGGCGCTGTTCATTGCCGAGTGGTGCGGGGTGGAGAAGGCGTAGGCGTAGGCTCTGTCGCCGTGCTTCGTAGGGTGGGCAAAGTCGCCCTTGCGCCGTGCCCACCAGCTTTCCCGGATCGAGGCCAAAGTGGTGGGCACGCTTCGCTTTGCCCACCCCACAGGCGCCGGCGTCACGATGCTTTAAGCTTAAAATAAAGACTATGATGGCGGCGCTGCAGGTGGCAGACTGGCGACCTGTCGCCTGAATCTTCTGGGAGCAACGATGCGCGATTGGGATGACGCCTATGCCAACTCGGCTCACGTGCCGGGCTCGGACCGACTGCCTGAACTCTGGGCAGAGCGCGCAGCGGCCTATCGCGCGAGGCTGAGGGCATTTCGCCCCGACGTCGCCTATGGCGAAGGCGAGCGCAAGCGCTTCGACCTGATCCTGCCCGATGGAGACAGCAAAGGCCTCGTCGTCTTCGTCCATGGCGGCTATTGGATGCGCTTCGACAAATCGTCATGGACCGACCTTGCCGAAGGCGCGCGCCACCACGGCTGGGCGGTGGCGCTGCCGAGCTACACGCTGACGCCGGCCGCACGCATCTCCGATATCACGGCGGAGATCGCGGCGGCCGTTGCGGCGGCCGCTGCACTGGTTTCCGGACCGATCCGGCTCGCCGGGCATTCGGCGGGCGGCCATCTCGTCACGCGCATGCTCTGCGACGACAGCTGGCTTGAGTCCGCGGTCTACAATCGCATCGCCGCGACGTTGTCGATCAGCGGCCTGCACGATCTGCGCCCGTTGCTGAAGACCAAAATGAACGCGACGCTTGGAATGTCGCTGGAGGAGGCGACGCTTGAAAGCTCAGCGCTGCATCTGCCGCGCGGGCATGCTCCGGTTACGACCTGGGTCGGAGGCGCCGAGCGTCCCGAGTTCATCCGCCAGGCGGAGCTGATGGCAAACGTCTGGACCGGTTTTGACGTGCCCACGCGTCTCGTGATCGAGCCCGGCTTCAACCATTTCTCTGTCGTCGACGGGCTCAAGGATCCCTCGTCAAAAATCACCGCGAGCCTGGTTGGCCTAGACTGACGGCAGTAGAGGGATGTCATGACCAGCAACGACTACGACCCCACCGCCGAGGGCGCCGAGACCAACTTCGCCCGGCGCATGTCCTATGGCGACTATCTCCAGCTCGATGCGATCCTCGGAGCGCAGCATCCGTTGTCGGATGCCCATGACGAGATGCTGTTCATCATCCAGCACCAGACCTCGGAGCTCTGGATGCGCCTTGCCATTCACGAGCTCAGCGCCGCCCGCCGCGCCATCGCGCGTGACGAGGTGTCGCCGGCGATGAAGATGCTGGCGCGTGTGTCCCGCATCTTCGAGCAGCTCAACAGCGCCTGGGATGTGCTGCGGACGATGACGCCGAGCGAGTACACGCATTTCCGCTCCAAGCTCGGGCAGTCCTCGGGATTCCAGTCGAGCCAGTACCGCCTGATCGAATATCTCCTCGGCAACCGCAATCACGCGATGCTCAAGCCCCATGCGCATGACGCCGAAGTCACACGGCTGTTGGAGGCAGAGCTGGCAACGCCGAGCCTCTATGACGAGGTGCTGCGCCTCGCCGATCGCAAGGGGCTCGCGATGCCGCCTGGTGTGCTGGCGCGTGACGTCCGCGAGACGCACAGCCTGAACGAAGGCGTGCTTCAGGCGTGGCGCCGGGTCTACGAGGCGCCGGAGACGCACTGGATGCTCTACGAGCTCGCCGAAAAACTCGTCGACTTCGAGGACTATTTCCGCCGCTGGCGATTCAACCATGTGACCACCGTCGAACGCGTCATCGGCTTCAAGCGCGGCACTGGCGGCACCGGCGGGGTCAGCTATCTCAAGCGCATGCTGGAGGTCGAGCTGTTCCCCGAACTCTGGCGCGTGCGCACGATCCTTTGAGAAGTCCTGCTTCTAACCAAGTCCGGCCTTTGAGCAAGCCATGACCGAGACCCGACTTCGCGTCTATGACAACACCAGGGCGCTCTTCCATCTGCCCGAGGGCGTGATCTATCTCGACGGCAATTCGCTCGGCGCGCTGCCGCTCGGCGTTGCCGAAAAGGTGGACCGCGTGATCCGGCAGGAATGGGGCGATGAGCTCATTCGCGCCTGGAACACCGCGGGCTGGTATGTGCAGCCCCGCAACGTTGGCAATCGCATCGGCCGGCTGATCGGCGCGGAGGCGGGCTCAGTGATGATGGGCGATACGCTTTCGCTCAAGGTCTATCAGGCGCTCGCCGCCGCGCTCGATATGAGCCCTGAGCGCAAGTTCGTACTCTCCGACACCGGCAATTTCCCGACCGATCTCTACATGGCCGAAGGCCTGATCGCGACGCTCGGGCGCGGGCACCAGCTGCGCCTCGTCGCGCCGGAGGCGGTCGAGGCCGCGCTGTCGGAGGAGATCGCGGTGCTCTACCTCACCGAGGTCGACTACCGCACTGGTCGGCGCCATGACATGGCGAAGTTGACTGCGAAAGCGCATGCGCTGGGCATCGTGACCGTCTGGGACCTCGCGCATTCGGCCGGCGCGCTGCCGGTTGATCTCGCGGGTACGGCTGCCGACTTCGCCGCAGGGTGCACCTACAAATATCTCAATGGCGGGCCTGGTGCGCCGGCTTTCCTCTACGTCGCGCCGCGCCACGCCGATTGGGCACGCGCCGCCCTCTCTGGCTGGATGGGCCACGCAAAGCCGTTCGCCTTCGATCTCGGCTATGCGCCCGCGGGCGGCGTGGAACGCATGCGCGTCGGCACGCCGCCGGTGCTCGCGATGGCTGCGCTGGAAGCTTCACTCGACATCTGGGATCGCGTCGATCTTGGGGAACTGCGAGCTCGTTCGCTTGCGCTCGGCGATCTCCTGATCATGGAGGTCGAGCGGCGCTGCCCGCAGCTCAAGCTGGTCACGCCGCGCGTGCATGCGGAGCGTGGCTCGCAGGTCTCCTTCGCCTTCGACGGCGGCTACGCCGCCATGCAGGCCCTGATCGCCCGTGGTGTCATCGGCGACTTCCGCGCCCCCGACATCATGCGCTTCGGCTTAACGCCGCTGTATATCGGGGAGGACGAGGTGATGAAGGCGGCCGAGATCATCGAGGAGGTGATCACGGGCGAAATCTGGAGGCGACCGGAATTCCAGGTCGTCAATGCGGTGACGTGATCGGATTTTACCCCGCCTTGCGGGCTTTGGCGCGCGCCGCCGGCGCTTTCTTCTTCGCCTTGCCCTGATTGTATTCGATGGCTGCACGTACGAGCTGTTTCAGCGCCCGCGCATTGATCTTGTCACCCTCGAGGAAGTCGATCGAGCGGCGTTCGTTGCCTTCGAGGCCGGCGTTGAAGAGTTTTTCGGGATCGGCGAGGCGCGCGCCGTACATGAAGGTCAGCTTCACCTTGCCCTTGTGGGCATTGGCGACCGCGATGATGCCGTCGCGCTCCCACACCGGGCTGCCCATCCACTTCCATTCCTCGACGATCTCGCTGTCGGCATCGAGGATGGTCTTGCGCAGGTTCGCGAACGTCTTGCCGCGCCAGTCTGTGATCCCGGCGATCAGCTGGTCGATTTTCTCCGATGGAGTCATTTGAGTCCCTGTGCTCCGCAATAATCCCGTTCTACGTCAGGCAAGCGGTCGCCGTCAGCCGCTGCGCCATTTGGTGGCATAGGGCCAGGGCGAACAGATAGAGGCCGGAGAGCAGAAGCAGGATGAGCGGGAACAGCGCCAGGAGGCCGATCCAGATCGCCTGCGTCTGCAGTGCCATGGCGAGGACATTGATGATGACTGCCGCCGTGAAGCCCATCGACAGCCAGCGGTGAACCTGCCGAATCCACGTGTTCCAGTTCAATGAGATCTCCTACCCTAGAGCATGATGTGAAGCGGCTTTCCCTCGCGACAAACGCGGAACGCGTTTGCGCGGAGATCGTGCTCAGCCAATAACCTAAGATGACATCGCGGTTTAGAGCGCGACGGCGGCATCAGTCTGCCTGCGGCAATACCTCTTCCAGCTTCGCCAAAAACTGCTTCCATCCAGCTTGTGCGCCACCAAAGGCCTGCTTCTGGTCCGGGCGGAAGCCCACCTGCTCGACGCGGAGCAGAGTCCCGCCGCGCGTCGGGGTGAGGGTGAAGGTGACCACGCTCTCCAGATTGTAGGCCGCATCCTGATGCGCAAAGTTCCAAGTGTAGGACAGCGCCCTGTTCGGCTTGATTGTCAGGACCTCGCAGTCGAGCGCGCCGCCCCATTCGCCAGTGAGGTTGAAACGATGGCCTACCACCGGCACAAAATCGTTCTTCATCAGCCATTCCGAGATCAAGTGCGGCTGCGTCAGTGCGCGCCAAAGCTTCTCGGGCGGATGTGCGAACTCGCGCTCTACGACGACGGAACGGGTCTCGGTCTTGTTCATTGGTCCATCCTCTTGAGAAGATCTTCGAGGTCGTCGAACCGGCTTTGCCAGAAGCCGGTCATCTTGCTGGTCCAATCGATCAGCGGGGCGAGGGCGCGAAGCTGCGCGCTGTAATGCGTCTGGCGACCTTCGTGGCGGTCGCGCACGAGGCCCGCCTGCTTCAACGCCATCAGATGCTTCGAGACGGCCGGCTGCGACACGCCGGCCCGCGCGGTCAATGCGCCAACGGTCTGCTCGCCATGGCGGCATAGCCGTTCAAAGATAGCCCGCCGGGTCGGATCGGCAAGGGTCCGGAACAGCGCATCGTGGGTGTTGGCCATGAGAGATCTATAACTGGTTGGTTATGGATTTACGTATAACTCTGTGGTTATGAATTTGTCAAGCGGGAATGCGGCTGACGTCGCTCGCGCGCCGGGACGGAACAGCTCCTGTTTGAATCAATTGAAGCCGGCGCGACAGCTCCAGTCGCACCTCCGCTCGTGCCGGATGGCTGGGCTGCACGTTTCCGCATGGCTGTGAGTTGACTCGCTCTGCACGCAGGCGCTGAGTTAGGCCCAAGGCATCGCTGCCGAGGGACGAGCAGACGTGCCGGCAGGAGGGCGGAAATGTCTGACGCGCGCGGGCGGCCTGGTGGCATCTTCATCGTCCTTGTGTTGCTCGTCACAATCGGCGTGAGCCTTGTTGCTTCTCCGCCGGCGCAGGCACAACAGGACTCCGCCGTCCTGTTCCAGAACGTCCGCATCTTCGATGGCCGCAGCAGTGCGCTCTCCGCGCCGTCCAATGTGCTGATCCGCAACGGCAAGATCGAGAAGATCTCTGCCGCACCGCTGACCACGGACGCGCAGGCGATCGACGGTGGCAATCGCGTGCTGATGCCCGGGCTGATCGACGCGCATTGGCACGCGATGCTAGTGCGTCCGACGCCGGCAGCTGCAATTGCGGGTGACGTCGGCTACCTGAATTTGCAGGCGGCCGCGGAAGCCACCGCCACGCTGATGCGAGGCTTTACGACGGTGCGCGACATGGGCGGGCCGAGCTTCGGGCTCAAGCGCGCCATCGACGAGGATCTCGTCGCAGGTCCCCGCATCTATCCCTCCGGCGCGATGATCACCATCACGGGCGGCCATGGCGACTTCCGGCAATTGTCCGACCTGCCGCGGACAATCGGCGGCATGCTCAGCCGCATGGAGCTGATCGGCGGTAGCATGATCGCCGACAGTCCGGACGAGGTCCGTGTGCGGGCCCGCGAGCAGCTCATGCAGGGCGCCTCGCAGGTCAAGCTCACGGCGGGTGGCGGTGTGGCCTCGCCGTTCAGTCCGCTCGACGTTTCCACCTTCACCGAGCCCGAGCTGCGCGCCGCGGTCGAAGCGGCCGAGAACTGGGGCACCTATGTCGCCGTGCACGCCTACACGCCGGTGGCCATCCAGCGCTCGATTGCGGCGGGCGTGAAATGCATCGAGCACGGCCACCTCATGGACGAGGCCTCGGCGCGCCTGATGGCCGAGAAGGGCATTTGGCTGAGCACGCAGCCGTTCCTCGATCTCGCCGGCGCCGCCGCGCTGGGGCCCTCGGAGCAGGACAAGATGCGCCAGGTGGTGGCCGGCACGGAGAGGGTCTATACGCTGGCGAAGAAGTACAAGATCAAGACTGCCTTCGGCACCGACGTCCTGTTCTCGAAGGCGCTCGCCGAGGGGCAGGGCGCGATGCTCGCCGATCTCGCCCGCTGGTACACGCCCGCCGAAGCGCTGGCGATGGCGACATCGACGAACGGCGAGCTATTGAGTCTTTCCGGTCCGCGCAATCCCTATCCCGGCAAGCTCGGCGTGGTCGAGGAGGGCGCTTTGGCAGACCTGCTGCTGGTCGACGGCAATCCGATCGAGAACATCAAGCTGGTCGCAGACCCTGCGAAGAATTTCGTCGTCATCATGAAAAGCGGCAAGATCTACAAGAACGCGCTGGCGGGCGACAAGACAAGATAACCAATGCGCGCATCTCGGCGTAACCGCCGAACTGGCCTCCAGCTCAGCCTCCGTGTCGCGGCACCTCGACGGGATCGAGCCGCGCGGCGCGCCATGACGGGTAGAGCGTTGCGAGAAACGAAAGCGTCAGCGCCGGTTGAAGTAGGACTGCGCCTCCGCGATCGACATGAAAACCATGCTCGCGTCGTACTCCGGCATGCCGATCTCGAACACTGCCGCGATCTTGTATTCGTTGATGTACGGCTGACGCCCACGATTCTCGGGGCTCGTCAGCCGGTTTGGCGACCTTGATGTCCTCGAGCAAACGCGGCGGGTGGGCGTAGCGTCGATATCATCGCGGCCATGACCTCGGACGTCATTGCATTATGTCGCGGGACAATTCACCTTGAGAATTCAAGACACTGGGAGGAGATCCGATGACGCCGCTCGAAAGACTTCATGCGATGAAAATGCCGTTCGCCGAGCTCAAGGGCGTGGAATTCGTCGCGGCCGAGCCGGATCGCGTGGTGGCGAAGATGACGATCAGGCCCGACCTCTGCACGCTCGGCCATGTCGCGCATGGCGGCGCCATCATGGCCCTTGCCGATTCCGTCGGGGCGGCCGCGACCGTGATCAACCTGCCGGCGGACGCCAAGGGCACGACGACGCTCGAAAGTAAAACCAACTTCATCGGCGGCGCGAAGGAGGGAACCACGGTGATCGCCACCACGACCCCGATCCACCGGGGGCGGCGAACCCAGGTCTGGCAGACCCGTCTCGAGACTGAGGACGGCAAGCTGGTGGCGTTGGTGACCCAGACCCAGATGGTCCTCGTATGAATACGGGGTTTTGATTTCATTAACGAATTGGTCGTTTGCCATGCCTCCAACTTGGGCAGGTTCCCGTCTTGCAAATCATGTTGCGTCGCACAATATAGGAGGCCTAGGGATTCGAACGCCTCCTTGAGGGACACCAAGAGGAGTTTTGACGTGGCACTTGAAGAAATCATCCACACCGAGTCCGTGCAGGGCTATGTGCGAACCCTGATCCAGCAAGAGGAATTGCCGCTCCTGCGTGATCATCTGCTGAGACTCGATCCCGAGAGCCGGCACGACCGCTTCAACGGTTTTCTCGACGACAGTTTCATCGAGCGTTACGCCGCCCGCTGCGCGGACGACGGCACCGTGATCGTCGCCTACATCGTCGACGGCGTGGTCCGCGGCGCGGCTGAGCTGCATCCGCCGGAAGGCGATTCGCTGCCCGAGGTAGCGTTCAGCGTGGAAGCCTCGGCGCGCCGCCAGGGCGTCGGCTCTGTACTGTTCCGGCGGCTGATCGCGGAAGCGCGCTGGAAGGGCTTTGGTCGTTTGCGCATCACGACGGGAGCGGAGAATCAGGCGATGCGGGCGCTGGCGAAGAAGTTCGGCGCGCATCTGGCATTCCGGCACGGCGAATCGACCGGCACGATCGATCTCACCAAGACGCCGGAGGCGGAATTAGCGGATCTTGCGGCAGCCCCCTTCAAGGCCGGGCGCGCGCTGCTGAGCTTCAACAGCACCTGGTGGAAGCTGTTTTCCAGCATGTACGGTAATCGCGCCGCCTGACGGCACGGTTTTGCGCAAAGGATGTGCGCGAAGAAGAGAATCAAAAAAGCGGACCGGCAAGGCCGGTCCGCTTTCGTATCTTCAGAGGCTAGAGCGCTCTCAGGTGCCCGTGCGCTTGTCGTTGCCAAAGCGGCGCACGACGCGGCGCTCGACCACCACCGAGCGCTGCGCGCCCTGTTCGCCGGCAATCACGCGCGTGGCGGTGATACGGCTGTTGGTACGGGCCTGCTTCTTCACCTCGGCCTGCACGACATCGAGCGGCATGCCCATCAGGGACGCGGCGATCTCGGCCTGCTGCTCCTGGTCGTCGGTGATGCCGATCGCGGCGAAAATCGCCTCGTCCAGGGTGGGCGGATCATGGCGGACGCGCCGCGTGCCATATTTGGTATTCCAGTCTGCGCTCATGGTAGCCTCATTTCGATCTGGGATACCTAGTGCTACCTATGTTGCATTGCAATATGAATTTGGTGTGGCATCTCAGTTATTCGCCTCTTGCATCGATCTGATGTCAGGGCTGTGACGGCTGGCCGGTGTCGAGCGCGATCTTCGGCTGCGGCCAGCGCTTAAGTGCTGCATGGCCAGCGTCGGTCAATCCGTAGATTCCCCGCTCGGCCCGTGCGAACCAGCCATAGACGTTGTGCAGCAGAATCTTGCCGGCATCGGGACACCGCACGCGCAGATCGCGCACCGCTCGCGGGCCATCGGCGAGCGCCGAGGCGCAGGCCAGCGCCTGCTGGCGATAGGCGGTCATGATGGGTGCGCGGGTGCTGCCGCCGAGCACCGGATCGCCCTGGCGACGCTGGTGCTCGGCAACGAGTCGCGAGCGCTTCTTCGGCTCGCGCCGCGGCGCTGCGGTCGGCGGCTTCAGCAGCACCTCGACCTGGCCGCGTTCGGTAACTCCAAGCATGCCGAAGCCGAGGCGACGGCAGAGATTGCGATAACGCGCATCACTCTCACGGCCCTTGCCGCGTGCGGACATTTTTGCGGCGATCCAGATCTCGTCGCCGGCCGGGGCGCGATCGACAGCCTGCAAGATCAGCTCGAGATTGAAGGCGAGCTTGAGCTCGCCGATCACCACGACAGGCGGATCACTGGCGCTGAGGCCGACGAGATCGCAGCCGCCGATCTCGCCCTTCACGCTGAAGCCGAGCTCTTCGAGGAAGCGTTTGACGGGCAAATAAAGCGCGGTTTCCAAAGAAAGGTTCCCGGTCTGCGTTCCGATTGGAGAATCAGTTGCGCAAGTCTAGCCCGGTTCGGACTCGCCTCGACTGGCCATTTGATAGGACGCGGTCGGACCAGCTATTCTGCAAGAGGGGCCAGCCGGGCACTTGCGACATGACAATCAGGAACGGGCTCTATCACATTCGCATCGAGATGCTGGATGGTGTCGAGGGCGGCAATCAGGGCGTCATGGTTCTGCGCGATGGCACCATGCGCGGCGGCGACTCCTTCTTCTTCGCCTACGGCACCTACACGTCGTGCGATGGCAAATGGAAGGGTGAGCTGATCAACGAAGAACACTCGCCCTCGTTCGACGAGCGGCCGGTGTGGGGCCGCAAGGTCGTGACCATCGGCTTCAGCGGGACCTACACCGACCAGACCGCCTATGGCGAAGGCATCGCACTCGCCGGCAAGCAGAGCATCCGCTTCAAAGGCAATCTGCGGCTCCTTGTGCCGGATTAAACGCGTCCGCTCACCGGGATTAGCGCACCCGTCACGCCGCTTGCTGCATCGCTTGCGAGGAACAGGATCACTTCAGTGAGCTCCTGCGGCGTCACCCATTTGGAGACGTCCGCATCAGGCATGCTGGCGCGGTTGGCCTTGGTATCTATGATCGAAGGCAGCACCGCGTTCACCGTGACCTTGCCTTTCCACTCGTTGGCGAGCGCCTCGGTGAGGCGGTGCACGCCGGCCTTCGAGGCTGCGTAGGGGCCCATGCCGGAGCCGGCCTGGAGCGCACCCATGGCACCGACATTGACGATGCGGCCGGCCTTCGAGGCTGCAAGATGCGTGAGCGCGGCGCGTGAGGTGTTGAGCGCGGTCAGCACGTTCAGCGCATACATCCGCTGCCAACTCTTGATGTCACCGTCGCCGACGGTTTCGAAGGCAAAGCCGCCGGCGATATTGATCAGCGCATCGAGCCGGCCGAAATGTTTTGCCGCCGCCGAGACCGCCGTCTTCGCCTGCGCCTCGTCCGTGAGATCGACGCCGCCGAACTCGATACGCTGCGCAGTCGCGACTGCCTGCGAAGGCGCGTGATCGATGCCGGCGACGCGCGCGCCGCGCGCCAGCGCCGTCTCCGCCACCACCTGGCCCAGCGCGCCGAGCGCACCGGTCACGACAATGACTTTCCCCTGCACGATGTCCTCCGTCGGTATAATTCGCGCCGACTATTGCGCGGAGCGAATTGGGCTTGCAATGGCGGCAGCTTCAAGGCTGGGCTATAGATGCAACTTTAGATCGTAGAGGAGGTTGTTTCATGTCCGACAATTTGCCGACCATCGAGTTTCCCGCGGCGATCGTCGACCTAAAATACCCGCTGATGCGGCTTCGGCAGGCGTTGGACGGGAAGGGCCCGGTACGCATCGTGGCCATGGGATCATCCTCGACCGCCGGACGAGGCGATGTCGTCCCGTATCCTTATCGGCTCGAGATGTATTTGCGACAATACTTCAAGGACGTTGTCCACCGGCCGGACATCCGGATTGACGTGCTCAACCGGGGCAGGGGCGGAGAAGAGGCAAACGAAGAACTCGGACGCTTCGAGGCCGATATTTTCCATGATGATCCGGCATTGGTCATCTGGCAGGTCGGAACGAACGCGGTCTTTCACAATGACATATATGACGTGGACGTCGTTGCCGGGAACATCAGGAAGGGCCTGGCGCAATTGTGCGCTCGCGGCTTCGAGGTTCTGATGATTGATCCGCAGTATACGACGAAGATGCTCTGGGACGATCGAGCCGAGCTCTCGGACAAGATGGTCCGGCTGATCCGCGATGCTGCCAATGAGGCCGAGGTCAATCTGTTTCAGCGCTGGGCACTCATGCGGCATTGGCACGTGCAGGACAACGTGTCGTTCGAGCAATTGATAGATATGAGCGATCCTGACAAGCTGCATCAGGGTGACTGGAGCACCCAGCAGATCTCTTCTGCCCTCAAGAACGCCATCATCAAGGCGACCGGGCTGACGGCTTGAGAAGGCCGCTGTGGCTCACGCTTGCAGATAGCGCTCCTTCAGAGCGGTGCGCTCGGCTGTCCCGAGCTTGAGTCCGTCGCGCAAATAGGTTTCGAGATCGCCATAGTCAGCGTGCACGGCTTCGAAGCCGGCCTCGAGATAGGAGGCCTCTACCGAGCCGATTGCGTCGCGCACGTCCGCCGGAAGTTCGGATGCCGCCGACGGGTCGCGGCGGTAGAAACGGTTAGTCAGCAGATAGTCTTCCGCAATGGTCTCCTCGGGCACGCCGAGCGCATGCAGGATCAGCGCGCAGGCAAGGCCGGTGCGGTCCTTGCCGGCGGTACAGTGGATGACGAGCGGCGCGCGATCCTCCAGGAGATGACCGAACAGCGCGCGAAAACTATGCGTGTTGTGGCGGACATAGTTGCGGTAGGACTCGCGCATGATCTCCAGCGCGGCCGGCGCGGTCAGTGCGCCCTCGGCCAGCCGCGCCCTGAGTGCAGCCACCACCGTCGGCTCGATCGGCAGGGAATGTGTGTTGATCTCGTGCACGCTGCACAGGGCGTCCGCGCGCTCTTCGACACCGCGGAAATCGAACGCGCTCCGCACGCCGAGGCCGCGAACGATCTCGACATCGGTCGCGGTTAGGAGGGCGAGATGATTGGAGCGGAAGAGGTGCCGCCAGCGGGTCTGCCGGCCGTCCGCGGTCGGGTAACCGCCGAGGTCGCGAAAATTGCTGGCGCCTTGCAAGGCGAGGTGGCGGGCAGGGGAGTCTGACATAGGAACAGCCTGGGCTATGTTGCCGGCGGAATCGATCGCGCGGCTCGTGCGCGATATACTTGAACTCCATTACAGGGGGCGAGCATGGACCGGCACAAGGCCATTATTTTGGCTGTCGCCGTCTCGGCAGGCGGAACCTTCCATGCGACCGGTGCGAGCGCGCAGACGTTTCAGGGCTATCGTTGCGCCGACGGCACGCAGTTCATCGTGGCATTCTACGAGCACGACAAGCGCGCCTTCATGCAGATCGACGGCGGCGCCATTCCGCTCGCCAAGCGGCTGACACTGTCGGGTGCGCGCTACTCCGGCGCCGGGATCACGCTCAAGATCGGCAAGACAGGTACCACGGTCCAGCATCTGAAGCGGCCGGTCACAGCCTGCGAACTGGGCTGAGCGCAAGCATCAGAACGAGAATCAAAAAGGGCCGAAACGATCCCGTTTCGACCCTTTTTCAAACTTCCGCTGGACGCTTGCGAGCGCGGGGCGGCACCGAAGGCAACGCAGGCATCAGCGATCCCATTTCGGCTTGGCTTCCTCGATCGCCTCCTGGTGATACCAACTGCCGCTGCAGATCGTCTCGACGATGGGCGACGAGACCTGATCATCCGGCGGCCTGGCCTCACTATTCCGACGACCATCGAGAGCCGCGCGGCCCCCGACAGGGAATTGGTAGATCTTGGCCGACCCCTGGCCCAAGTTACTGTTCATCATTGCGGTATCTCCTTAAGCCGGAGCGCTTGCCCTCCATGGTGCGCCCGACTCGTTCGCTTATGGTTACTGGGTCACCCCATATTGGCCCTGCTGGCTGAAATGCAAAGTGCTGAAAATGGCATCATTGTTGGCCTAATTTGTAGGCAGTCGAGTATCTGCATTCTGCGAGGCAGGTTCCGAGTGACCAACACTTTGGCCGGTGCGAAGGTTGCGGGGAGGCAGCCCGGGACATCGCGAAAATTTCGAGCGATTGGCGCGGCTTTAGCCGGTGGCTGGGTGCAGCGCGGCGTATGCCGTGAAATCGGGCTTTTTCCGCGGTTTTTTGCGGTGCGGGGTAGCGTAAAGGTGCGCTGCTTTGACGCATGCGCCGATAAATAGCCGGCGAGATTCGCAGCCTCACGGCCGGTAAACCTCCCGCAGTGCGGCGTTTTGGCACGCGAAATGCTTGTAAAGCGCCGGCCGATGGTGGCCGGGTACAACGTGCGGGGGCCACCGGTCCCCACCTTTCGCATCATCTAGAGAGGCTCAATGACCAAGTACAAGCTCGAGTACATCTGGCTCGACGGATATACGCCGACTCCGAATTTGCGCGGCAAAACTCAGATCAAGGAATTCGCGTCGTTCCCGACGCTCGAGCAGCTTCCGCTTTGGGGCTTCGATGGCTCCTCCACCCAGCAGGCCGAAGGCCACAGCTCCGATTGCGTGCTGAAGCCGGTCGCGGTGTTCCCGGACGGCGCCCGCACCAACGGCGTGCTCGTGATGTGCGAAGTCATGATGCCCGATGGCAAGACCCCGCATGCGTCCAACAAGCGCGCCACCATCCTCGACGACGCCGGCGCATGGTTCGGCTTCGAGCAGGAATATTTCTTCTACAAGGACGGCCGTCCGCTCGGCTTCCCGACGGCCGGCTATCCGGCGCCGCAGGGCCCGTACTACACCGGCGTCGGCTTCTCGAACGTCGGTGACGTCGCCCGCAAGATCGTGGAAGAGCATCTCGACCTCTGCCTCGCGGCCGGCATCAACCATGAAGGCATCAACGCGGAAGTCGCGAAGGGCCAGTGGGAATTCCAGATCTTCGGCAAGGGCTCCAAGACCGCTGCCGACCAGATGTGGATGGCTCGCTACCTGATGCTGCGCCTCACCGAGAAGTACGGCATCGACATCGAATTCCACTGCAAGCCGCTCGGCGACACCGATTGGAACGGCTCGGGCATGCACGCCAACTTCTCGACCGAGTACATGCGTACGGTCGGTGGCAAGGAGTATTTCGAGGCGCTGATGGCTGCCTTCGACAAGAACCTCATGGACCATATCGCCGTCTACGGCCCGGACAACGACAAGCGTCTGACCGGCAAGCACGAGACCGCGCCCTGGAACAAGTTCAGCTACGGCGTGGCCGACCGCGGTGCTTCGATCCGCGTTCCGCACTCCTTCGTCAACAACGGTTACAAGGGCTATCTGGAAGACCGTCGTCCGAACTCGCAGGGCGACCCATACCAGATCGCTTCGCAGATCCTGAAGACGATCTCGTCCGTGCCGACCGACAAGAAGGCGGCCGCCTAAGATCCTCCCGGCCCGGACCTTGGGGGCTTGGTCGGGGTTGGCTCTCGAATCCGCCGAGGCCGAGAGGCTTCGGCGGATTTTTGCATTTTGATGACAGTTGGCGATATCGCGCGCTGCGGTGAGTTACGAAACTTGTCCCCCACGGACGAAAGCGGGGTACACTCCCGCCTCGGATGCGCGCAGGCCGGGGACGCGGCTGGTGTTGGAAGGTTTCTACAAGGTACGGTTTCAGCTCGGCGAAGCTATTGGCCGCAGCGTCATGCATGTCGGCGACGGCCGGATGCTGGGCGGCAACTCGGCCTTCGCCCATATCGGCACTTATGAGGAGGCGGGCGAGGAGGTCGCGATCGTCATCAAGACCGTGCGCCATAATCCCGATCCGAATTATCTCGCGATGGCCGGCACCGATGATGCGACCCTGCTCGCGAAGGGCTGGCCGGACGGTGATCTCTACCGTTTCAAGGGCGAGCTGAAGGAATTGCCCGGCGTGCCCTTCCAGTCGGTGATGATGCCGATCAGGGAGGACGAGGTGCCGATCGCTGGCGGCGTCGGGGAGGGCGGCATCCCCGACGGTCTCTACTCGATCCATCTTCGGATGCTGGACGGCATCGAAGGGGGCCTCACCGGCGTCATGCTGCTGAACCAGGGCCGCATCCTCGGTGGCGATGCCTCGTTCTACTATCTCGGCAGCTACACGGCGGCAAATGGCCGCTGGAAGGGCCAGATCCTGAACCAGGAGCACACGCCGGCCCGCGATGAAAATCCGGTGTTCGGCGGCCATGAGGTCGGCATCGGCTTCTCCGGCACCTATGATGACGAGCAGGCGGTACTGGAAGCCACCGCACTCGCCGGCAAGCGCAGCCTGCGGCTGACTGCGGCGCTGAAGCTGATGCATCGCGCCTGAGTGATCGACGGAGAACCATGGAAAACATCGTCCGCATGCTCTCGACGCTCGGCCTGATGGGGGCGATGCGCAGCCTGTCCGCCGCTTACGAAGCCGCGACGGGTGTCCATATCGACGCCGACTTCGCGCCGACGCAGGCGTTGCTCAAGCGTTTACGGGACGGAGAGGCCGCCGATCTCGTGATCCTGACGCGCGAAGGCCTCGACGAAGTCATCGCCGAGGGGCGCGTCGTGGCGGAAAGCGCCGCCGACCTCGCGCGCTCCTATGTCGGCATCGCCGTGGCCGCAGGGCAGGCGCATCCTGACATCTCCAGCGAGAGCGCCTTGCGCAAGACGCTGCTTGCGGCGCGATCGGTCGCCTATTCGCGGCTGGGTGCGAGCGGCATCTACTTTGCCGGGTTGATCATTCGAATGGGCATTGCGGCCGAGATCAACGCCAAGGCGACCATCGTCCAGCAGGGGTTTACCGCGGAACGGCTGGCGAGCGGCGAGGCTGATCTCGCCGTACAGCAGATCAGCGAGTTGAAGCAGGTCGACGGCATCGAGGTGGTTGGACCGATCCCGCTGGACTTGCAGACGCCGGCGCTGTTCTCGGCCGGTCGCATGACAAGGGCGACGAATGCTGGGAACGCCGATCGGTTGTTGCGCTACCTGGCTTCGCCCGAGGTTGCGCCTGTGTTGCGAGAGTCGGGCCTCGAGCCTTGAATTCGCCGATGCCCGGACGCAACCTGCCGGCCATGCGGAAAGCTCTCTGCGCCATTCTCCTGACGTTCGCGGCACCGCTCGCCGCACATGCGCAGTCGGCCGATCTCGTGCTGTGCGATCGCCTGGCGGCCGATCCCAGCGATCCCGACAAGCCGGCTGACGTGAAAGGGGTCGCCGAGCTAGCTCCTGCCGACATCGCGACCGCGATCAAGTTCTGCAAGACGGCGGCAGGGGCCTCGCGCCGTGCGCTGTACGAGCTCGGGCGCGCCTACGCCGCCGGTCGTTACATGGCGGACGCGATGGCAGCCTGGCGCAAGGCGGCGGACAGGGGCTCGAGTGCGGCGATGGTCGAGCTCGGCGTGCTCTACGGCACCGGCGCAGGCGTCGCCAAAGACGAGGCGCAGGCGCGAAAGCTGTTCGAGAAGGCGGCGCAGGCCGGCAATCCCCGCGGCGTCAGCAATCTCGCCGCGCTCGGTGGTTCGGGAGGGGCAGCTCCGGCCGACCCGGCGCGGGCGCGCGAGCTGCGGGGCAAGGCTGCCGAGACCAACGCGGAGGCGCAATACCAGCTCGGCCTGATGCTCGCGAGCGGCGACGGTGGTGAAAAGGACGACGTCGCGGCGCGCGCACTGTTCGAGAAGGCCGCCGCGCAAAATCACCCGGGCGCACTGGAGCGGATGGGCGCGTTCGCGCAGGAAGGCCGTGGCGGCCAAAAGGATGCGGCCGCTGCGAAGGCGTATTACGAACGAGCAGCGGCGCTCGGCGACGAAGATGCCAAGAAGGCGCTGGAGCGGATCCGTTGTCCCTATGCGATCAAGAACAAGCAAGGCCAGCTCGTCACCACGCTTTGCTTTTGAACGGCTTTGGAAATCAGTAGTTCTCGCCAGACAAGCCGTGAAGGAACCCAGTTCGCGTCCCGGTCGTTGAGACCGAAACGAACAGGAGTCGCGACATGATCCGCAAATTGTCGTCCGGCGAATATCGTCTCTATTCGCGCAAGGTGAACCCGAAGACCGGCAAGCGCCGCAACCTCGGAACGTTCAAGAGCCGTGCGGCCGCCGAGAAGCACGAGCGTGAGGTGCAGTATTTCAAGCGGCACTAGAATGCCGTCGCGGACCGAGCAACAAAAACATCGAAAACAACCCCATGCAAAGTAGCCGGGGAGGTGAGGTGATGTATTGCGGATTTGGCGAAATTGGTTGACGCGTCGGGCAAATCAGAGGCATGATGGCATTATCGGAGCGGAAAGCGCCTCTCCAACGGAGCGCCCTGCGCGGAAAAGCCTGATGGCCTCGGCAAGGTGGCGGTGCTAGGTAGCCGTGACTTGGGACTCGACATGGCTTTCCGGGATTTCCTTCGTTGCTGAACGGGCTCTACAAGGTGGAATACGGCGTCAACGACGCGTTCGGCCGCAGCATCATGTGTATGCACAACGGCAAGCTGCTGGGCGGCAATTCCGCCTTTGCGCATCTCGGCACCTATGAGGAGCGTGGCGGCGAGATCATCGGAGAGGTGATCACCGAGCGTCACAACAACGATCCCTGCTACAAGCCGCTGATGGGCACCGATGTCGCCGCCATCAGCGTGCGCGGCCGGCCCAACAGCAATGGCATCTGTTTCGAAGGCGAGGCCGCTCCGGTGCCGGGCGCGATGTTCTGGGCCGAGCTTACGCGGCTCGACGACGATGCGCTGCCGCCGCGCGGCATTGTCGGAGCAGGCGGCATCGCGAACGGGCTCTACGCGATCCATCTGCGCGCGCTCGATGGCGTCGATGCCGGGCTCACGGGCGTGATGCTGCTGATGGACGGCCGTATCCTCGGCGGCGACGCATTCTTCTACTATCTCGACTCGTATTCCTCGGCGGACGGCCGCTGGAAAGGCGAGATGCTCAACCAGGAGCACACGCCCGCGAAGGGCGAGAATCCCGTCTTCGGCGGCTATGAGGTTGGGATCGGTTTCTCCGGAAGCTGCACCGCGGACAGCGGTGAGTTCGAAGGCGTCGCCCTCGCAGGCAAGCGCAGCCTGCGTCTTGCGGCTTCGCTCAAGCTGATGCGGCGCGCCTAGGGCATGTACCTCGACGAGGCGCGCCACTTCGGTGAAGGGCCTCACCGGACCCCAGCGCCGCAGCAAAGGCTTACTCGATCACTTCGTCGGCGGCTGTTAGCAGTGTGGTTGGCACGCTAAGAGACAGCGCCTTGGCGGCTTTCAGATTGATCGACAATTCGAATTTCGTAGGTTGATAGAAGGGGTCAACGGAATTACGGTGCCTTGAGGTAGGCTGTCACCCGCCGGCACGGGTATTGAAATATCCGCCGTATTGGTTCCACTCTTTTCTAGGTCGAGGTCATGATCGACAAACTGGCCCCATGCATACATCATCCCGGACAGCGCCACGCCGTTGACCTCAAGATGCGTGTCGGGACCGTTCGCCACCACGATGTTACTGATCTCGCGTGGGTTGGGACCAGGCTGCATGGCGTCGAAGCCATCGGCGAAATTTGCCGGCCCCACCCGTGCAAAGTCTGTGTTGGCCTGATTTAGCGCCGGGTCCGAAGGATTGTTGTCTGAACCGTCGATGGTACGGAATTGGAGCGCCATGGGTACCCTCCCTGAGTCCCCAGCTCGCGCTATCAACTGCTTTTGAAACGGCGCTTTGATGGTTCATTGTGTTGGTCGTGCGGTTGTTAAGCGACGATGTGAAAGCATTTTCGGGGACCCTTGAAAAAAGCGGAACTGAAGTTATGGGCAGACATCGGGCGGCACCACAATTTTGTCACCTATCTGCATTGTCCGACTCCGAACGCGCGTCTGCAATGGCTCTCAACGCAGCATTAAAAGCGGACATCATCGCAGGTCTCACATGGGTCGAAATGGGTGGAACTAAGTGTGAGCAAATCTAGTCCGCTATACCCGCGCGTCCGGACCTCAGCGACTTCGCGCGATGCGCCACGGACCGCTAATGGCCGACTACAGCCAGTCGCGACCACCAAAGCATGCTTAAATCTTCATTGCTCTTGCCGCCTGTTCTAAACTGGCCCGCACAATCACGCGATGAAACGGTGCTATCGTCGTAAGATAGGTGCGCCCCAGTCGGCTATGGCAATGCACCACGGTACCCGCGACCAGTTCGCGCCCATTTGCTGCATCGGCGCGAAGCTGGATGGTGACGCGGAAGTCGAGATGCCAGTCATCCGCGCCCACTACCAACTCCGTCGCGCTCTTTGACAGCACCGGGAAGAAGCCGATGACCGACCCACGCGCCGCTGCGGCAAGACCGACGGCGCGCGACGATTTGACGGCGACTGTCGCCATCACCACATCGCGGACACGAGTGAGCGCACGAATCCACCACGCCTGTCGCTCGAGCGCGGCGCGTGCCAGTACCTCTAGATCATCGCTGGCCCCCGCCGGCAGTTGAATTGCAAAGGCGTCCAAAAGGTCCGCACCCGCGTAAAGCGGCGCAAGCACGCTGTTGCTGGGCATGGGCACGGCGCGCGCTTTGGTCATGCGATAGGGACCGGATGCTGGGGAGGGGCGCAGCGCCGTTGGCGTTGCGGACGATCTTGCCGCCGTAGTCCTTTTCTATATCCACGCGCTCTGCATCGCAACAATCCTGCGGCGCAGATGGCTCAGTTGGGTCAAAATGCGAGGAACTCAACGTGAGCAAATCAAGTCCGCTTTCACCCCGGGGCCGGACCTCAACGAGCGCGCGGTCACTTCGCTGATGGGCCAGCAACTGACATGCTCCCACCTCGTGATCGGAACGAACTATCCGCCAGTAGGGGAAAAAAGGTGGATGTACGGCATGCTGTCGGGTGGCATGAACCAGCGGGCGCGGGATGGCCGTCACGTAACGTTTCCAGACCATCGTCTGCCTTGCGGCTTGGTTGCGTCATGATGGCGCGCCCTTGCGCTTGAGAGTTGGCTTACATTTTCTCCTACCGGTGGCCTATTCTTCGTGCTCCAAGGTTTCCGCACCGGGTGACTCCTGAGAGGGAATGGCAATTTGCGTATCTCTTCGTGGATTGCGCGATCGACATCGAACGGCGTTAGCCGCAGCGAACGATTTAACGGCCGAGGTATCGCCACCTGCGTGAAATGAGACCGGTCGCAGCCCTACGCACGACAGAGATTGAGATACTCGGTGCCCTGTGGAAAGCAATTCTGCGAGCGAGGCAAGAACATGTCGGTCCCACAAGCTTTGATCGAGGCAGCAACGGCCTATGAGGCACTCTTCGTTCCCGCTCTTTTCCGGCAATGGGCTCCAATCGTGGCAGATGCCGCGCACATTAAGCCTGGAGATCGAGTCTTAGATATCGCGTGCGGCACCGGCGTGCTGGCCCGTGAGGCGGCAATGCGTGTGGGACAGACCGGCCATGTCGTCGGCATTGACCCGCATGCTGGAATGCTGGCGGTGGCAAACGGTATTTCGTCCGCAATCGACTGGCAAACGGGCACGGCCGAGGCGCTGCCGTTCCCGAATCAATCCTTCGACGCAGTCGTCTGCCAGTTCGGGCTCATGTTCTTTGCCGACCGCAACATGGCGGTTCGTGAAATGTTGCGCGTGATGGTTCCTGGTGGACGCTGCGCAGTCGCGGTTTGGGGCACCCTAGAGAATGCCCCCGCATTCGCTGCTCTCGTGGCCCTGCTCGACCGCATCGCTGGCAACGCCGCTGGCGACGCGCTGCGGGCGCCCTTCGTGCTCGGGGACCGACAAGTGCTCGCCGCGCTCTTCGGTGACGCAGAAGCCGGATCTATCAATGTCACGACTCATCAAGGTACAGCACGATTTCCCTCCACACACGAGTTCGTAGAGGCGGAAATTAAGGGCTGGTTGCCCGTGATGGGCGTTATTCTGCCCGAGCCAACGATCAACCGTATCCTGGCAGAAGCGGAGAATGTTCTCGCGCGCTACGCTACGCCGGCGGGTGGCCTAGCGTTCGATGTATTCGCGCATGTAGTCAGCTCAAGGAAGCTCTAGCTGCCTCGACCTCTATTTCGGGTCAAAAAGCCGTCGATGACGACCAAGCCGGGCGACTGCCGCTTTACCTTCGGAAGCCGACGCTTATGACTACTCGCCCTAGCTTCTCGTCACGGCGCGGGACAGGCGGCTCCGGTCTTCACCCAGGCTTCGACCAGCGCACCAGCCTGCGCCTGCGTGCCAGGCACCGGCGAGCGGCCAAAGCCCGGCTTCCAGGCCCAGCCGACCAGCGTGTCCTTGCCGATATGGTCGATCAGCGCCTCCACCTTGCGACCGCCGTTGCGCGCGGGGTCCCTGATCTGCTCGCAGATCTCGCCGATCGTCTTGCCCTCCCAGGCCATTTCACGTGGGGCAAGATGCCATTCGGGATGGCCGGGCACGCGACCGGGCTCGAAATTGGCCTTCTGGTGACAGGTGTGGCAGCGCATCGACTCCAGACCATGGCCGTCTGCGCCGCGCGTGACCGGCGGCTGATGGAGATGCGGATTGTCGCCTTGCCGCGGGCTGTCGCCGGCCGGATGGCAGTTGGTGCAGCGCGGATGCGTCAGCACCTTGCCGAGCTCGGTGAAAATCGCGGCCGATCGTTTTTCAGTGTCGGTAATGTTGGCGAAGCTCTCGGGCGAGGCCAGAGCATGACTCGCCGTCTCGGAGGCAGCAAGGCCCGCGCAAAGGCTGCTGGCGAGCGCCGCGATCACGGCCATCGTCTTGAAGCGCGCGTCGGAGATCATGGCTCGTGTCACTTGGTGGCGATGAGGTAGCGGTTCGAGTCGGCAAGGATCACGTCGCGCACGGCCTCATGATACTTGATGTAGCCGGTGCAGCGGCAGAGATGGCCGTCGAGCGCGTCGGCAATCGTCTGCTCCAGCGCGTCGCGGGGGACCGGCTTGCGCGCGAGGCGCTCGAGCAGGACCTGTCCCTCGTTGAGGAAGCCCGCCGTGCAGTAGCCGCACTGAAACGCGAAATGGTCGATGAAGGCCTTTTGCAGCGCGGAGAGGTCGCCATCCCTGGCATGTCCCTCGACGGTGCGGATCGACTTGCCGTCGAAATTCACGGCCGGCGCGATGCAGGTCGGGCTGGTGTAGCTGGTGCCGTCGGGCTCGTCGACGATGATGGCGCAGCTCAGGCATTGCGCGGCGCCGCAGCCGAACTTCGTGCCGGTCATGCCGAGCATCTCGCGCAGAAAGTCGTTCATCGAGAGGTCGTCGCGCACCTCCACCGGACCATGCTTTTGGCCGTTGATGGTGAGGCTAAGTGTCGTCACGCGAGCACTCCCTTCAAAAGGCTTGACGTCACCGGCAGCGCACGGAAGCGGTGGCTGGTGGCATCATGGATGGCGTTGATGAGCGCCGGCACAATCGGGATCATCACGACCTCCGCCATGCCCTTGGGCTCTTCGTCCGGCGTCAGCGGCTTCAGCATCTCGATCTCGAGATCGCGCAAGGGCAGGTCCGAGCCGCGCGCGACGAGGTAGCGTCCGAGATTCCATTCGCCGTTGCCCGGGCCGCCTTCGAAGGGCGGCAGCGTCTCGAGCAGCGCGTAGCCGACGCCCATCGCGAAGCCGCCATGGGCCTGGCCCATGACGACCTCGGGCACGAGCGCGGTGCCGCATTCGAACACGCTGTAGGCCTTGGCGATGCGCAAGGCGCCGGTCGCGCGCTCGATCTCGACGCGGACGACCGTGCCGCACATCGAGGTGTAGGCTGTGCCGATGCGGTTGTTGTCGGTCGGAGGAAACTTGACACTGGTGCGGTTGATGCGCTCGAACTTGCCGCTGCCCCGGCGGATTGCGAGGGCGTCGATGTCGGCGCGGTATTGCTCGCCGAACAGCGGAAAGCGGGCGCGCGACCAGGCCCAGCGGGAAAAGCTGTGCGCGACCGCACCGGTGACGAAGCCGCGCGCATGGGCGGTTGCGGCAAGCGCGGGCAGCGCGAGTGGTTCGAGGCCGGGCATGACGAGCTGGCCATTTTCCCAGCGCGCGCTGGCCCATTGCCTTGCACGAGGATCGGCCTTCGGGATGTGCCAGAGCTCCAGCGCCGCCGGCCACAGCCCGAAGCGGAAGATGACGCGGGCAGCTTCTGCAGACGAATGCGTGCCGACATGCGCGCCGATCGAGGCTGATGTGGCCGAGCTGATCGCGGGCACCCAGCGCGGATTCCTCTCGGCTGCATCCTGGGTCTTCTGATCCATCGTGTAGGGATCACCGGAGGTGACGAGTCCGAGCGCGTCGTAGCTGTCGACGCGGGCGACCGAGACCTCGTCGGCTATCGAGCCGAGATGGCTCGCCACCCGGTTCGCGAGCGCCGTGCCGACGCCGTTGCCCATCTCGACGTGGTCGCAGAAGATCGCGATCTTGCCGTCGGCGGTCAGCTCGACGCGGCCGAGCGAGCAGTCCGCGCCGGAGCCGTAGTCCTTGGTCACGCAGGCAACACCGGTACCGACCAGGCGGTCGGATGCGCCTTGCTTGAACTGCGCGCGCTGTTGCCAGATCGGATGCTTTTCGAGCTTGTGGAGGATTTCCGGCGTGCGCACCGAGACGATATAGGGATTGCCCGTCATGGTCCGGCCGTTTTGCTTGAGCGCATTGCGGCGGCGGAATTCAATCGGGTCGAGCTTCAGCTCGCTTGCCGCCTCGTCGATCAGCACTTCCAGCGCGGTCATGGTTTGCAGCGTGCCGTAGCCGCGCATCGAGCCCGCGGTGACGCCGCGCGAATGCAGCGCCACGGTCGTGACGTCGACCTTGGGGATGTCGTAGATGCCGATCGCGCCGGTGGCGGCGACCACGGCGACGTTGGCCGAGAAATTGGCGAGACCGCCGCCGTCGAGCACGTGATCGGCGGCGAATGCCTTGATCGTCCCGCTCGCGCGATCGATGCCGATGCGCGAGCGCATCTTGATCGGGTGGCGTTTGATGCCACCCTGGAACTGCTGGTAGCGGTCATGAGCGAGCCGCACCGGCTTGCCCGGGAAGCAGACCGCGGCCAGCGCGACATAAAGGATGAAAGGCGTGTGATCGCGGCCGCCGAAGCCGCCGCCGACGTGGGCGAACTGCGCGTTGATATGCGCCGGCTTGTAGGGTGCGCGAGCCTTGGCCAAGAGATGCGCGATCGACTCGGCGGCCTCATAGGGCGACTGAACGCCGAGCACCAGCTCGAGATTGCCGCCCTTGCTGTTGTACCAGGCAAGCCCGCATTCCGGCTCGAGAAACATCGGATCGACCGATTGCGTCTCGAACTCGCGGTCGAGCACGAGCAGCGAAGCATCGTCCGCCGCAAGCTCGGTGCGGATCTGCTCGCCATGTTTGGCGGCCTTGCTGTAATCGGCCGGCATCTCCTTGGCGAGCGGCGACCACACCGGCAGCGCGGCGCTCTGCACCTTCTTGGGCGAAACCCAGCCGGCCTGGATCGGCGAATAGATATCCGGCTTCTCAGGCGCGCTACCTGCCACGCGAGTGAAGCGAAAGGAGCCGTAATCAGGCGCGATCACCGGCCCGGTTTCCTCCCCGAATTTGACGAAGGTCCCGTCGCGCAGGACGAGGCGTGCCTGGTCGAAGGCGTCGAACTTTTCGAAGATGAGGAGCGCGACCGGCTGACCCAGATAGAGCGGCGTCTTGCCGACGGGGCAGAACAGATCACCGGCATAGAAGTCCGGCACCTGCGTTCCGATCCGGTCGAGATCTGCGGCCGTGACGATGACCGAAGGCTTGAGCGCGCCGCCGAGCCGCTTGAGGTCCATGCCGGTGTAGACGTGCGTGGCATCGTTGGCGCGGACCAGGATCGCGTGCGAGGTGGCCTGTGGCCAGCCCGGCAGATCGTTGGCGCGGAAATCGGAGGCGTAGAGCTTTGCGCCCGTCACCTTGGCGACGCCGTCGACGCGGCCCGCACCTTTCGTCGCAGGATTGAAGTTGCCGCGCCCGGGAAGCGTCTCATGAGCCGCAAAAGGAGCGTTTGCCGCCGAAGCCAGGTGCGACAGGCTGACCGAGATGCCGCCCGCCGATAACCACTTCACGAGCTCGCGTCGCGAAGGCCGCATGTTCTGATCCTTGTACAAGGTTTCGAGCACATCATGATGCTGACGGCATCGGTGCCCGGAGGGTACGCGCCAACGCTCGCGTGAAGCTGTCATGATTCGTCATGCAGGCATAGAAACGGGTAGCGCGTTTACATCAGATGAAGACCTGGCGTGTCACGTGTGCGCGGATTGAGAATTCCATTTCCGCTTGCCTGGCAGTCGAATCAACTTGATTGAGGGAATTGGATGACGAGGGGCGGGAACTCACATGGGGCAGAATTTGAACGATCTCTCTCCGGTTAGCACGTCGACCGGAGTCACAAGGCGCCAACTGCTTGATTGCGGTCTCAAGATGGGCGCGCTGTCGTTGTTCGCTGGCGCCGCGAACGCCCAGCACGTGATGCACAACCATGCCGACGCCTCGCACACCGCGGACATGTCGCCAGCCATGGGCATGGTACCGGAAACGCCAGTTCCGGCCATGGATCAGCCGCTGGTCGAGCCCGAGGTGCGGCGGTCCGTCAACGGCGTGCTGAGTACGACCTTGCGCTGTAGCTACGCCTATCGCCAGATCGGCGGCGTCAGGCTCTATGTCAGGTCGTACGAGGGCGGCAGTCCGGGACCGACCTTGCGCATGAAGCCCGGCGAGACGTTGCGGATCAAGATGATCAACGATCTGCCGCCGAACCGAGACGGGCTGCCCGCCGACATCAGCCATCCTCACCAGTTCAACAACACCAATTTCCATTTCCACGGCGCGCATGTCAGCCCGAGCGGCATTGCCGACAACGTCATGCGTTCGATGGCGCCCGGCCACAGCTACAACATCGAGATCACGCTGCCGGCCGACCACACCCGCGGCACCTACTGGTATCACCCCCACCACCACGGCAGCGCCGACATCCAGATGTCCAGCGGCATGGTGGGCGCCGCTATCGTCGAGGGCGATTTCGCCGACGTTCCGGAGATCACGGCGGCGCGCGAGCGCCTGCTTGTGCTGAGCCAGGTGGTATACGATGCCAACGGCATGATCGAGAATTTCGAGACGCTGTTCCCGGAGACGGCGACGCGCTTTCTCGCGATCAACGGCCAGCGGCGGCCGGTGATCGAGATGCGCCCCGGCGAGGTGCAGCGCTGGCGCATCCTCAATGCCGCCTATCAGGACGACATGCTGCTCGACCTGGAGAAGCACGATCTGCACGCGGTTGCCTATGACGGCATCCAGTTCGGCGCCGTTCAGCCGCTAAGACAGCTTTTGATCGCGCCGGGTCAGCGCGCCGACATCCTGGTGAAAGCAGGCAGCCCAGGCACCTATGCCTTCAACGCGGCGCCCTACGATCAGGGGCATCCATCCCCGGTCGGCCCGCTGGCGCGGGTCGTGGTGTCGGGCGCGCCGATGGACATGAAGCTGCCACGAGCACTTCCGCCGGCGCCCCTCGCGACCATCAAGGACTCGGAGATCACCAACCGCCGCAAGGTGGTGCTGTCGGCGACCGCGCCGGAGGCCGATGCCGCTGGCCATTGGCAGGAATTCGGCTTCTTCATCGACGGCAAGAAGTTCGATCCCGCGCGTATTGATCATCGGGTCAAACTTGGCGCGGTCGAGGAGTGGACCATCGTCAACACGCACGAGCACGACGACCACGTCTTCCACATCCACACCAATCCGTTCCAGGTGGTCTCGGTCAACGGCAAGGCGTTGGCGACGCCGGAATGGCGGGATTCCGTGATCGTGGAGCGCAAGGGTGGGGAGGTCGTGTTCCGCTCCCGCTTCCTCGATTTCACCGGTGTCTTCATGCTCCACTGCCACATGATGAACCATGAGGAGATGGGCATGATGCAGACGGTCGAGGTCTATAAGCCTTAATGCACGAACATCTCCCTGAGCGTCGCGGTCTTGCCGTTGTTGACCCAGGTGATGTCGTGGATACGCCAGTCGGTCTTCAACTGCAGCAGGTCGAGCAGGACGATCATGGGTTGTCCCTGATTGACGAATTTGACGGTGGCCTGCGCCTTGCCGGCGGTGGCGTCGCCGACAGTGATGTCATAGGTCGTTGTGTCCCAATCCTGCGCGTCGAGGAACGGATCGAAATCCAATTGTCCCACAGCGCCGCTCCGCGCTGCGGCCTTCCGGTCCTTGGCCATCAGGGTGGCAAGCCGCGGCTCGAAGTAGCGGCGAATGCTCCTCTCGTTGTCGAGCGACACGCCCTTGGCGTCCTTGCCACGATAGGAATCGTAGATTCCCGTGACGAAGGCGGTGGCCGAGGCATCGCCGGCGCGGGCGGGGGCAGCGGTCAGCAGGCAGGCGGCGGCGAGGGTAAGGCTGCGTCGCGTCAACATCGGTGTCAGGTCCAGGTTTCGAGGATCGGCCTTCTGTCGCGCGAAGATGCGACGGGGTTCATCCGTGCGGGCCAAAACGGCGACAGAACGTGTCGTTCGCTCGTGCTGCGGATCTGACATCCGCTTCGGTCGGGTTTTGTGGGCCAAGGCGAGCAGCTCCCGACGCTTGCGACCCGGGGAATTTGCGGGAATTTTGCTGCTGTCGGGGCGGAATCCGGGCGCAGCCGGGCTTCCCCTGGCGGCCGGCATGGCCTATTTACGCCGCAACGCAAATTCCCCCCAAAAAGACCTCATGATCCGCCTCGACAACGTCAGCAAGCAAGCCGGCCACCAGATCCTTTTCATCGAAGCCTCCGCAGCGCTCAACAAGGGCGAGAAGATCGGCCTTGTCGGCCCGAACGGCGCGGGCAAGACCACGCTGTTCCGCATGATCGCGGGGCAAGAGCTGCCTGACGAGGGCCAGGTCTCGATCGATCGCGGCATCACCATCGGCTATTTCAACCAGGATGTCGGCGAGATGTCTGGCCGCAGCGCCGTGGCCGAGGTCATGGATGGTGCGGGCCCGGTCAGCGTGGTCGCGGCCGAGCTGCGCGAGCTCGAGGCGGCGATGGCTGATCCCGATCGTGCCGACGAGATGGAGGAGATCATCGCACGCTATGGCGAGGTGCAGCACCGTTTCGAGGAGCTCGACGGCTATGCGCTGGACGGCCGCGCGCGCGAAGCTCTGTCCGGCCTCGGCTTCAGCCAGGAGATGATGGAGGGCGACGTCGGTGCGCTCTCCGGCGGCTGGAAGATGCGCGTGGCGCTGGCGCGGATCCTCCTCATGCGTCCCGACGTGATGCTGCTCGACGAGCCGAGCAACCATCTCGATCTGGAAAGCCTGATCTGGCTGGAAACGTTTTTGCGCGACTACGAGGGCACGCTGCTGATGACCTCGCATGATCGCGAATTCATCAACCGCGTGATCTCCAAGGTGGTCGAGATCGACTCCGGCTCGCTGACCACTTATTCCGGCGATTACGAGTTCTACGAGCAGCAGCGTGCGATGAATGAGAAGCAGCAGCAGGCGCAGTTCGAGCGTCAGCAGGCGATGCTCGCCAAGGAGATCAAGTTCATCGAGCGCTTCAAGGCGCGCGCGTCTCATGCCGCGCAGGTTCAGAGCCGGGTGAAGAAGCTCGACAAGATCGAGCGGGTCGAGCCGCCGCGCCGCCGCCAGAGCGTCGCCTTCGACTTTATGCCGGCGCCACGCTCGGGCGAGGACGTCGTCGCGCTGAAGAACGTCCACAAGGGGTACGGCAGCAAACGGATCTATGACGGGCTCGATTTCATGATCCGTCGCCGCGAGCGCTGGTGCGTGATGGGCGTCAACGGCGCCGGCAAGTCGACCCTGCTCAAGCTCGTGGCCGGTGCGAGCGATCCCGATCAGGGCACGGTGGCGCTGGGGGGCAGCGTCAAAATGGGCTATTTCGCTCAGCACGCAATGGACCTGCTCGACGGCGACCGCACCGTGTTCCAGTCGCTGGAGGACGCGTTCCCGACCGCGGGGCAGGGGTCCCTGCGCGCGCTCGCCGGCTGCTTCGGCTTCTCCGGCGACGATGTCGAGAAGCGCTGCCGCGTGCTCTCGGGCGGCGAGAAGGCGCGCCTCGTGATGGCAAAGATGCTGTTCGACCCGCCGAACTTCCTGGTGCTGGACGAGCCGACCAACCATCTCGATCTCGCCACCAAGGAGATGCTGATCACGGCGCTGTCGGATTTCGAGGGCACCATGCTGTTCGTCTCGCACGACCGGCACTTCCTCAGCGTGCTCTCCAACCGCGTGCTGGAGCTGACACCCGAGGGCGTCCACCAATATGGCGGTGGCTACACTGAATACGTCGCCCGCACCGGCCAGGAAGCGCCGGGATTGCGGAGCTAGCATTCCAGTACGCGCCTTGACGCGTTGATTGCACTAGCTACGCTCGCGCCGCTTTTTGGAATGCGGGAGTAGCTGAATGGGCGGGTTGGTGATCGCGGGTGGTCGGGTGGTTGATCCGGCCAGCGGGACGGATGCTGTCGGCGATGTCGCCGTCATGGACGGCCGGATCGTCGCGGTCGGCACCTCCCTTGGCGGCGCCGAGCGGACGATTGATGCGCGTGGCCTCGTGGTGGCGCCCGGCTTCATCGATCTGCATGCGCACGGCCAGTCAATCCCCGCCGATCGCATGCAGGCGTTCGACGGCGTGACGACGACGCTCGACCTCGAGGCCGGTGTGCTGCCTGTCGCGGCCTGGTATCGCAAGCAGGCGGCGAAAGGACGCGTGCTCAACTATGGCGCCTCAACCAACTGGGCTTTCGCGCGCATCGGCGCGATGACGGGCTCCAACTCGGAAAGCTCGCTGGAGGCGTTCGGCAATGCCATGCGCGATCGCCGCTGGATCGACAACGTGGCGAGCGACACTGAGGTGGCCGGCATCCTCGATCGTCTCGCGGATGGGCTCAACGAGGGTGGCATCGGCATCGGCATCCTCAACGCCTACGCCCCCGGCGCCGGCGTGCAGGAGCTCACCGCGGTTTGCCAGCTGGCGGCCAGCCATGACGTGCCGACCTTCACCCACGTCGCCTTCATGTCGCGTATCGATCCGGAAAGCGCGGCCGAAGCCTATATCCGCCTGATCGGCTATGCCGGCGCCACCGGCGCGCATATGCACATCTGCCACTTCAACTCCTCCAGCAAGACCGACATCGAACGTTGCGTGAAGCTGGTGGCCAAGGCGCAGGCGCAGGGCCTTCCGATCACGGTCGAGGCTTACCCTTACGGCACCGGTTCGACCGTGCTTGCGGCCGCGTTCTTCAGCGACCCCGAATTCGTAGCGCGCAACGGCACCGGCTATGACTCGGTGCAGCGGGTCGCCGACGGCCGGCGTTTCCGCGACCGCGAGGAGCTGCTGGCGGCGCAGGCCGCAGAGCCCTCCACGCTGGTGCTCTGGCACATCCTCGATATCGAGAACAACGCGCACCACCGCGATCTCCTGGATATGTCGGTGCTGTATCCAGGCGGCGCGATCGCGTCCGACGCCATGCCCTGGACGCTCGCCGATGGCCGCACCTACACTGGCGATGCGTGGCCGCTACCCAACGACGCCACGTCCCATCCGCGTTCGGCCGGCTGCTTTACGCGCTTCATCCGCGAGTGGGTGCGCGAGCGCCGCGCGATTTCGCTGCTTGAAGGCATCCGCAAATGCGCGCTGATCCCGGCACAGATTCTCGAGCACAGCACGCCCGCGATGCGTGCCAAGGGACGGCTCGCAGCCGGTGCCGACGCCGACATCGTGGTGTTCGACTACGAGACGCTGACCGACCGGGCGGAATTCTCCGCGATGAACCGTGTCTCGGAGGGCGTACGCCATCTCGTGGTGAGTGGCCATCCGCTGATCACCGATGGCGTGCTGGACGTGGCGGCAAGGCCCGGCCGGCCAGTGCGCCGGCCCGTCGTCGAGGCTTGAGGCGTGTCCGTTCCGGTTCTGCTCGTGGCCGGCTTCCTCGGGGCGGGCAAGACCACGGTCGTGAACCACCTCCTGGCGCATGCCGACGGGCGTCGAATTGCAGCCGTCGTCAACGATTTCGGCGCGATCAACATCGACGCCGAGTTGATCACGGGTGCCGCCGACGGCGTGGTGAGCCTCGCCAATGGCTGCATCTGCTGCTCGCTCGAAGGCGATCTCTTGCGCACGCTTGCCGTGCTGCTGCGGCGTGATCCGCGCCCGCATGTCATCGTGATCGAAACCAGCGGTGTGGCTGATCCTGCGGATGTCGTGCGCAACCTGATGGATCCGCTGATCTTTCGCGAAGCGCCGCTGGAAACCGTGATGTGCGTGGTGGACGCGACGATGCGGGTGGCCATGCTGGACGACGCGTTGTTGCGGTCGCAGGTGCGGGCGGCCGATGTGGTCGCCCTGAGCAAGGTGGATCTGGTCGACGGCGCCGGTGCCGCGCAGATGCGCGACGCAATCCGCGCGATGCGCCCCTCGGCCGTCCTGGTCGACGCTGTCCATGGCGAAGTGCCCGCGGCGCTGCTGTTTGCGCCCGATGTCGATCGCGCGCCGGTGCCGCGCGAGCCTGGGCCGAAACGACCGGCTGCCGAGCGGTTCGAGACCATGAGCTGGACCGCGGATAGGCCGGTATCGCTGCCGCGGTTGCAGGCGGCGATCGGCCGACTCGCGCCAAGATTGGCGCGGGCGAAGGGCCTGTTCGAGACTGTCGAGCAGCCCGGGCGGCTGATGGTTTTTCAACTGGCCGGCGGTCGGGCGACGCTGGCCGCGGGCGGGACGCTGCCTGCGGGGACGCCACGGACGCGGATCGTCTTCGTTGCCGAGATCGGCGTCCTCTCGCGCGAGGAGATCGATCGGATCATGGAAGGCTGCATCGACGCTGGGGCGGCGTGAGGGCCGCCCCAAAGCAAGATACGCCCGCGGCGAGCGGGCGTATCGGGATCGAGGGCCGATCGCGCCGCGCCTTAAGCGCCCATCTCGCACTTCTTCATGAAGCTGCTCTTGGCGGCGCCGGCGAGCGGCTTGCCATCGGAGCCAACCGCCTTGGGCGCGCAGGCATCTTCCTTGCATTTCTTCATGAACGAGGTCTTGGCGGCGCCGGCCAGCGGCTTGCCATCCTTGCCAACGGCCTTGCTTTCGCAGGTATCCTCTGCGAAGGCCGAACCGGCCGCGAAGGTGGCGACGACGGCAGCCAGGAAAATCCGCTTCATCATGGGTGTCTCCCTAAACAATGGTTCGGGAATTGGAACTCCGAATCGTGGCGCAATCAAGCAAGATCAGCGTTCGGCCTGGCGATCGCTTCATTTTTTCCAGCGTGCTACTGTAGCAATCGCCTTGACCTGCACGTCGTTCAACGCCGCCTGATTTGCGGCGACCGACTGGTGGAGCGGCAAGGGATCGTCGAAATCATGGGTCGCGCCGGGATAGACCGTGACGTCGATCTTGCTGCCGGCCTGGCCCGCCCGGTCGGCGGCCTCCTGGCACAACACGGGCGACACCTCCTCATCGCTGGCGCCCAGGAACATGGCGATCGGCGCGGTCGTGGAGATCGTCGGCTGCAATAGCGCCTTCGGTCCGCAACCCGGATAGAACGCGAGTGCGCCGCGAAAGCCGGCTGCCAGGTTTGCGCCTTGCCGGATCATCACGTTCAGCGCGGTGCTGCCGCCGTTCGACCAGCCCTGGAGGAAGATCTGGTTGCCGATCACGTCGCTGCGGCTGCGCAAATAGGCAAGCGCGCCCTCGGCATCGAGCGGGCGCACGGTTTTCTCGTTGACGTCGTCACGATCGGAATCGTCATGGGTGAAACGGCCGAAACCGTAGGCCTTGCCGCGCGGACCAAAACTGTCCGGCAGCAGTGTGAGATAGCCGCGTGCTGCCCAGTATTGGCCCCACATCACGTGCCGTTTCGACAGGGTCGCAGCGTTGCAGGGCGAGGTGACCTTGGGGCCAACGACGGTGCAGTCCGCATTGACGTTGCTGGAATAGGGCCCGCCGCGGCCGTGCAGCAGCACGATGGCGGGAGCGGGACCCGCCGCCTGCGGGCGGAATAAATAGCCGACGAGCTGTGTGCGGCCGTCGGCACTGCGGAAATAGACCGTCTCCGGTGCGGCTGCCGCATCGCAGATCAGCCACAGCGAGGTGGTTGCGGCAAAGACAATGCGAGTGAAAAAGGCTGGCATGCTGGTCGGAATCCCTGGTCTTCCGGCAGGAGGCACTAAAGCGCGATGAGATTGGGCTGAACCATCATCGCGCTTTAGGTTGTTGTTTTGAGCATGATCTCCGCGCAAACGTGCTGCGTTAGTCGCGAGGGAAAACCGCTTCACACTTTGCGCTAATGCGGCCCTTCGGGTCCAGATCTGGTGGAGGCGAAGATTCAACTCAGCTTGCTGCACTGCGCGCTGACCGGTTGCTGCAAAGCTGTTAGCCTCGTTCATAATCCAGCAGGAACGGAGCATTGCGATGGACGCCCCGACAGGCCCGCAAACCGCCGACCGGCATTCCCACCTGGTTCAACCCCAAATCATGGACTGGCAGAAAACGCGCTTTCCGGGCTGCGAAACCAAGACGTTGCTGTTCGATCGCAGCACGGGACTGATGACGGCCCTGATGCGCTTTGCGCCTGGGGCGGTGCTACCCGATCATGAGCATGTCGGCATCGAGCAGAGCTACGTGATCGAAGGCGCGCTCGTCGATAAGGAGGGGCTCGCCAAGGACATCGCGTGCGGGGCCGGCGAGTTCATCTGGCGCGAAGCCGGCAGCCGTCACGTCGCCTGGTGCCCGGAGGGAGCGCTGGTTCTTGCGATCTTCCAGGTGCCGAACAAGTTCTTCGAGGCCGACGGCCGGGTGATCGATGCCAGCGGTCAGGACTGGGACGAAGCCTGGGGCCATACGGCGACGCAGCGGGCGCGCAGCAGTTAGCAGTTCTTCATGCCCCGCGGGCGAGCAACGCCTTGAAATCGGCACGCGCGCGCTGGGCCTCGAGGCGCGCAACCTCGGAGGCTTCACCCATGCTGAAATAGCCGTGGATCAGGCCGGCACCCTCGTGATGCCTGACGGGAACGCCGGCGGTCTCCAGCGCCCGTGCATAGGCCGCGCCCTCGTCGCGCAGCGGATCGAACCAGGCCGTCGTGACGACGGCCGGCGCAACGCCGGCGAGCGATTTGGCCCTCAGCGGCGAGGCGCGCCAATCCTGTGCGTGCGAGGGATCGGCGAGGTAATGGCCAGCAAACCATTCCATCACCGCGCGCGACAGGAAATAGCCGTCCGCATTTTCGGTGCGTGAGGGAAAGTGCGCGTTCTCGGTCGTATCCGCATAATTGCCAACCACGTCGGTCGCGGGATAGACCAGAAACTGTCCGGCGAGTCCGATGCCGGCGTCGCGGCAGGCGATTGCGGTGCCTGCTGCGAGATTGCCGCCGGCGCTGTCACCGGCCACGCCGACCCGCTTCACGTCGCCGCCAAAATCCGCGATGCGGTCGAACACGTCGCGTGCCGCGGCAAAGGCATCCTCGAATGCGCCGGGAAAGCGCGTCTCCGGCGGACGCCGATAGTCGACGGAGACCACGACCGCGCCGGTCTCGATCGCGAGGAATCGCGCCTGCCGGTCATGGGTGTCGAGATTGCCTGCAACCCAGCCGCCGCCGTGGAAGTAGATCACGGTCGGCGCGGGCTTCGAACCGAGGCGATACACGCGTGCGGCAAGCGATCCCGCGCCGCCCCTCACCTCGATATCCCGGACCTCCTCCACGGGCGGCGGCGGCACGGCGGCGCGCGCGGCAGCAAGTGCAAGCAGGGACTCGCGGGCGCTCTGCGGTGTCATCGTCGCGGGATCGCGCAGCGGCAGCGTCGCGATGATCTGGGCAATGACGGGATCGAGCGGTGCGGGCATCGGCGGGTCTTTCAAGGCGTCTTGCAACGGTTCTTGGTTTTGCTTGCGCGCTAGCATAGGTTTCGAGCGCCGGTTGGGCAACCGGCGGCCGGGTCGCGCCGAAATTGCGTGGTACGGAAAGCAGGAGAGGCAGGGGGAACAGGTGGATTTCGAAACGCTGGTGCAGTCCCGTCGTAGCGTGCGCGGTTTCAAAAAGCACCCGGTGCCGCGCGCGGAGATTGAGGCGATCATCGATGTGGCCAAGCGTGCGCCGTCTTCGATGAACACCCAGCCCTGGCACGTTCATGTGCTCACTGGTGCGCCGCTCGAGCAGGTACGCCGACGCAACATGGAGGAGATGGTCGCCGGTGCCAAGGTCAAACGCGACATCGTCAGCCATGGCGAATACCAAGGCATTCATCGCACGCGTCAGGTCGACATTGCCAAGAAATTATTCGGCGCGATGGGGATCGCGCGCGACGACAAGCCGATGCGGCAGGATTGGGTGTTGCGCGGCTTCCGCCAATTCGATGCGCCGGTCTCACTGGTGCTCACCTATGACCGTGTGCTCGACCCCGGCGCGGTCTGCCACTTCGATCTCGGCGCGCTTTGCTACGGCATCGTGCTCGCGGCATGGGATCGCGGCCTTGGTTCGGTGATCAACGGGCAGGGCATCATGCGCTCCGACATCGTGCGCGAGGTCGCTGAGATCCCCGACGACGAGGTCATCATGACCTGCGTTGCGATGGGATATCCGGACGACACGTTTGCCGCCAATGCCGTGCGATCCGATCGAGAGGAGAACAGCGAGTTCGTGCGCTTCGTCGGATTCGCCGACTAAAGGTTGCATATTGCGGGAGCGCGTTGCGGTTTACCAAGAGAATATTCTTCTGCCGAAATTTTTGGTGCGGACTCCCAACCGGCTCTTGCAATCTCGACTCGTCAGGAGGAACAATAAGCGCGTTGAAAGGTTTGTTGCTGGCGCGAGGGAATTCACATGCGGCGGCTGGCTAGCCTGGTGCGATGGTTGCTTGGGCCGCGAGTGCGGTATCCCGACGATGATGATCCAAGTCTCCCTTTCTCTCCCGAAGAATTCGGCCGGTTGATTTGCAGCGGCAAACGTGAAGACATGAAGCGGCTGGCGGAAGGCTTGGCGTGCCGATCGATTCCGCGTCGCGCCAAATACCGCGCCACGCACTAAGGCGAACGCATTGAAGGCGCCGATGCGCGATCAGCGGGTCAGCGCGACCTGCTTGAATGAGGCGACCAGCGCCTTTTCCAGTTTGCCCTGCATCCCCAGGAGAACGCCATAGGCCTCCTCGCGCGGCATTGTCGGTCGGTACGACCGGTGCTCGATCAGCGCGGCGAAGATGTCGGAGATGGTGAGAATTCGAACGACATCCGCAATGTTTTCGGCGCCAAGCGCGTCCGGATAGCCGCTGCCGTCGAGATATTCGTGGTGATGACGTACCGCATCGAGGATCTCGGGCGAGATGTTGGCATAATCCTTCAGAACCTCGTATCCCGCGACCGGGTGCGTCTCGATCAGTGTGCGCTCCTCGGCGTCGAGGCGTCCCGGCTTGTCGAGGATCGCCAGCGGAATCTTCGCCTTGCCGATGTCGTGAAACATGGCCGCCGAGTACAGCCGTTCGAGATCGTCCTTCCTGACGCCGAGACTCAAGCCAAAGTCGATGGCGACGCCGGTGACCAGCAGGCAATGCTGGTAGGTTCCCTCGTGATGACGCCGTACCGTGGTGAGCCATTCCGACAGGCCGTGTTCTGCAATGCGGTTGGCGATCTTGCGGCCGGCTTCCCTCGTTCCATCGACATCGATGGTCTCACCGAGCATGACCGAGCTGAACATCGAGCCGATGGCGGTCGCTCCCGCCTCGACGGCGTCATCCGGTTGCGACTGGCCATCTGCGGATGTGGCATCGGAGTTCGGCGACCCGAGCAGCGCGGCCAGGAGCTTGGCCTGGTTGGGTACGCCCGGCAGGACGTGCGTGGCGCCGAGGGCGTAGGCCTGCGAGATGCAAACGTGGGAGGGCGGCTCGACCAGGAAGATGCGCTTGCTCGCCTTGGCCAGTCGCGCAGACCGCTTCTTCAACGCAGCGATGTTGTCGACGTCGCGAAGGTCCGCGCGCACGACGACGGCAAGCGGTGAGTGCGGCAGCCGTGCCTCGGCATCGAGCCGTTCACCCGCCACGGCGAATTTCCGTTCGACGATCGAGCAAACTCCGGACAGCTTGTCCGAGCTGTCAGCCAGCACATGCACGAAGGCGTGCGCGGCCCGAGGCTCCGGGACGCTCTTTTGAGCTTTGACTGGTGCGACGACACTGGAACTTGGCACGGCTGTGGCTTTCAGCGACGGCTACTTGCTCTTCGCCAGTTCGCTGTCGGCCTTTGCCGGTCCTTTCCTTCCCGTCTTGATGAAGTGAATCCCTGCCATTGTTCCGTCGATCCAGACCAGTTCGCAGCGGCGATAGGCGAGGCCCGTCGAGGACAGCAGCATGAAGAATTCCCTCGCTTGCAGAACGTCGAGGGTTCCTTCGACCTCGATCTTGGCGCCGCTGTCCGAAACATCAAGCAGCACACAGGAGCGGCGCCAGGTGCCGTCCGCCCCCATCAGATTGACGGGCTGCTTGTGATCCATCCGAACGCGGTGTGCTTTGCGACCGTCAAATTTCATGGGCTGGCCCCGGATTTCCCGCGCTTATTGTTGTTGTCGGCAGTAACGGCCCCGGCGCTTGCGGCCATTTCGCCCCAGCGCACCGCCCACTGGCTTGTTGAAAGATAGAGCTCGTCGAACAGCTTTTGGGCGCGCTCGCGCTGCTCATAGGAAAGGCGCGGGCCGCCGCGATTGCAGAGGATGGCGAGCGTCGTCTGCCAGTTCAGGCGGGAGGCGCGGCAGGCCATGACCAGTGCTTCGCAATCCTCGTCGGTGATGATTTTTTCGATCACGTCGGTCGGCGCACCCGACAGCACCGAGAGTGAGGCGATCAGATTGGCTGCCTCGCCCCGGATCGCGAAGCGGTTGATGGTCGAATCGTTGAGCTTCCCGACGCGGTTGAGCGCGACGACGGAGAGCCTCGCTTCGGCATAGTCGGCCGATGACGGAAGCTTCGGCCGTGCCGTGGGCCGTGTCGGACTGAGCACGGTCTCGATCCGCTCGCGCAAAGCGGGGGCAGCAGCATCAAGTATGGCAGCCCTCGCGTCCGGGCTCAGCCTGGGGAAGAGCCCGCGGACAATCTTGTCGGGCGTGTCGGAACGGAATGCCAGCGCCCTGGCGATCTCGTTGTCATGTTCGGCCCTGGCGATCAGCATGGCATAGCCCGCGGCGGAAAAAGCGGCGCCCGGATTGTTCACCAGCGCGCGACCGACATTCTTGCCGCCGCGCTTCAGCAGAATGTCCGTCAGGGCTGGATCGACCGGGTTCCTTCCAGAGATCGCCAGCAGATGCTGCTCCCCGCGCGACGTCGCAATTGTCGCCAGGTCGTTCGCCGAAATCGTGCGCGATTTGAGAAGGAGCGGGCCCGCAACCATCGGATCGTCATGGAAGGCAAGACGACGCGACGTCTCCCTCGGAGCCAAGCTCAGATCGACCAGCGCGGTGCTCAGCTGCGTGAGGGCCGTCGGCTCGATTCGTTCCGCAATGCGAAGCAGGACCTCGTCCAGCGCACTGATCGCTGGCTCCTGAAGACGATCGCGACCTGCAACGAGCAGGTCGGTCGTCCGCCGAAGCATGCGGACACGGCGCTCGTAGGCGCAGCCTGCGATGGTGCTTTCGAGCTCGGCAACAATATCGGCAGGCAAAATGGCATTCATGGCGGGCCTGATCCGCTAAAAAAACGACGGTGTTTCTACGGGGGCAATTGCGCGCCAAAGTTGTTAAACATCGGTTACATTGCAAGGTGCGGTGGCGCCTTTGCGCCGCAGTAAAATTTGAATCGATATCGAAATTCGGCAGATGCCGCCGCGAAACCCTTAAAGGCCCAAACGACCGTTGCGTGGTCAGGCCAGCGCCGGACCGGACCGAAGATACAATTGAGTGGGTGACCAAATCGGGTCACCGTTACTGACAGTTTTTTTGATTCGCTATGAATGACCATTCGTGGGGGCGCCAACGTTGGGGCCAAAGATATTTCGATTTGACGATGTCGATGAATTCCGCAGTTCGATAAGAACCTTGGACGTGGAGTTCACGCCGCTCGTGCGGAGGATCGCGGCCGTGCAGACCATCCTGAATCTGCCGGGTTGCGACGTCAACTTCACGAAATCCTTTCCACGTATCGTGGATGCGCAGCTCGTGAAGAACTGCACCGCGGTTGGCTTCACGATGGACGACCACGAGGTTCCCATTCGTTTCAACGGAGCGCAGCGGGATCGCGCGGCCATCGTCATCGGCGGTGGTGGCGCCGTCTTCAACGCGGTCGAGGAAGTCGAGCGACAATACGCCTCGGTGATGTTTACGCCGGAGGTGAGCGGGCGCGGTTGGCCGGAGACGAGGGCAAACTTCCACATCTATGAAACGAGCGCGCTGGCGCTGAGCTGGCTGCGCAGGCTGATCCGGGAGGTGATCACTGCTGCATCGGAACCGGTCGATGCCGTCGAATGGCCGATGAAGGCATCCGCGATGAGGGAATCCCTGCTCGCCGCGATCGATGCGGCGTTCGCTGGCGTCGTTCCGGCGCGCTGGACCGCGCGGGCCAATGACGAGCGGCATTTCAGGACATTCCAGGACATCCGCGCGCTCCTGCTGGATGATCTCGCTCAGCCCATCTACAGCGAGGAGTTGGCCAGCAAGCTCGGCCTGTCCGTGCGCAGCATGCATGATGCGGTCCAGCGCTATCGGGGCATGAGTCTGCACCGCTATCTACGACTCTGGCGGCTGTGGCTCGTGCGCAAACGACTGCTGACGGGGCCCGAGAGTGTGAAGGCCGCCGCGCTTGCCTTCGGCTTCTGGCACCTCAGCGACTTCTCGAGAACTTATCGGCACCAGTTCGGCGAGACGCCATCGCAGACGCTGGAGCGCGCCCGAAAGAGCTGACCTTTCATCGCGGCTTTCGTGAATAGGTCGGCATAACGCTTCGTGCTAGGATGCGCCCATCATGGGCAATCGCATCCTCGTCTTCTACGGCTCCTACCGCTCCGACCGCATGGGCATTCGCCTGGCGCATTTCGTCGTCAACGGCTTGCGGAGCCGCGGCGACGAGGTCACCTTCATCGACGCCAAGGCGGTCGGCCTTCCCATGCTCGACCGCATGTACAAGGAGCATCCCAAAGGGCAGGCTCCGGAGGCACTTGAGAGGCTGGCGACTCAGATCCGCGATGCCGACGGTTTCGTGTTCGTCACCGGCGAATACAATTGGGGTGTTCAGCCGGGGTTGAAGAACCTCACCGATCATTTTCTCGAGGAATGGTTCTGGCGCCCGGCCGCAATCGTCAGCTATTCCGCCGGTCGCTTCTCCGGCGCCCGGGCCGCAACCGCCTGGCACGGCACGCTGTCGGAAATGGGCATGGTGGTGATCTCGAGCACCATCTCGGCCGGTCCGATCGCGCAGACGCTGTCGGCCGAGGGCGAGCCGACGGGCGAGGGCGGCAAGGCACTGGAACGCTCGTTCCCGCGGTTTGCCGACGATCTCACCTGGTGGGTCGAAGCTGCGAAAGCGCAGCGAGCCCGCAAGCCGCCGCCTTATTGACGATGCGCTAGGCGGCCCTGACCTCGCTGAGGAAACGGTTGACCTGGCCGGCAAGATCGCGTGACTGCGAGGAGAGCTGCTCGGCTGCGCCCAGCACCTGATTGGCGGCAACTCCCGTATCGTCGGCTGCGCGCTGCACGCCGGTGATGTTGGAATTGACCTCCTGGGTGCCGCGCGCGGCCTCCTGGACGCTGCGCGAAATCTCCTTGGTCGCGGATCCCTGCTCCTCGATCGCCGCCGCGATCGCGGTGCCGATATGATCGATCTCGGCAATCACGTCGGCGACGTTGCGGATCGCAGCGACCGTCTCGTCGCTCGCGGACTGTATCGCGGAAATCTGCTCGGAGATCTCGGTCGTCGCCTTCGCGGTCTGTCCCGCCAGCGATTTGACCTCGGAGGCGACCACGGCAAAGCCGCGGCCGGCGTCACCGGCGCGCGCCGCCTCGATGGTCGCGTTCAGTGCCAACAGGTTGGTCTGTTCGGCGATGCTCTGGATCAGCGTGACGACGTCGCCGATCTTCTGGGCGCCCTCGGCAAGGGTGCGGGCGGTATCACCGGTGCGGCGGGCATTGTCTACGGCGCGTGCCGCGATCTCGGTGGACTGGGCGACCTGGCGGCCGATCTCGGCGATCGAGGAGGTGAGCTCCTCGGTCGCGCTCGCGACCGTCTGCACGTTGGTCGAGGTCTGCTCGGAGGCGGCCGCGACGACCGCGGCCTGGCTGTTGGTCGCGGACACCGTCGCGGTCATCGACTGCGCCGTGCTTTCCATCGTGGCCGACGCCGAGGACAGGCCGCCGACGAGCTCGGAGACCTTGGCCTCGAAAGCGCGGGTGAGCTCGTCGAGGATCTGCGCGCGCCGCATCTTGCCGTCGTTCTCGGCCTGCTTCTCGGCAGCGAGCTGCTCGGCCTTGATCATGTTGTCCTTGAAGACCCGAACGGCAGCGGCCATCGCGCCGATCTCGTCGGAGCGCGCGGCGCCCGGAATCTCGTCCGCCATCTCGCCGGCGGCGAGGCGCGACATCCGCGTCGTCAGGCTGACGATCGGCGCACAGACGCGGCGGCGGACCATGATGATCATCCCGACGCTCGCGACGAGCACGGCCGCGAGGCCGGCCAGCGCGATCGCGAAGCTCAGCCGCGCGGCGGCCGAGGCAGTGCCGAGGATCTGCTCGGCGTTGTCGTAAAATGCCTCGCGCACGCCGATCACGGCGCCCAGCCCGCGCTGCGAGTCCGCATAGAAAGTATCGACGTCAATGTCGTACTTGCCGCTCGCAGCGCCGTCCTTGACGAGCTTGAGGTCGCGGCCAAAGCCTTCGACATAGTCGGAATTCATTGTCTCGAGCGCGGCGGCGACGTTCGCCGGCGTCGTCGGATTGCCGCGCAATTCCTGCAGCGACATCAGGATCTGGTCGTGGCGCCCTTGCGTGCGGGTGACGTCGATCTTTTCGGCCTCCGTTGCGGCCCTTTTGGAGCCGACGAGGTTCTTGTGCAGGCTAGCGTTCAATCCGCCGACGTCGCGCAGCGCCCAGGCGATGTTGGCGTAGCTCGCCTGGCGATAGGCATCGCCGTTGAGGATCGCCATGCGGCGGACCTGCTCATTCAAGAGCGCGGTGACGCCGTTGTTGAATACGGCATTGTCGGCGACGATCTTGCGCGCAGCGTCCTTGCGGGCGTCGGCCGGGCCGTCGATCGCCTTGTCGATGGCCCCGCGAAGGGCGGAAAATTTCGCATTCAAGGCGTCGATGCTGCTGGCAATGGTGTTGCCGTCGTCGAGGCTGCCTGGAAGTTGCTCCTTGCGCAGCGCGTTCATCTTGTCGCGGGCGCCATCCGTCAGCCTGCGCAGCTTCTCGTGCTCGGCGCGCATGCCGGGATCGACCGTCGCCGGGCCGTAGAGAATGTTGGTGGCGTAGCCGCGCTCGGGATTGAGATAGCGCGGGATGTCGCCGACCGCGCGCACGATCTGGAGCCTGTCTTGCGCCTCCGCGATCCGGTCCATGGTCTGATATTTGGTCACCGCGACATAGACGGCGAGACCGCCGCCAACCGTCGACAGCGAAACGATGGCGGCAGTCAGAAGCGTACCAATTTTCATGAGCTATCCGGCAATGACGCGTAAAATCGCTCCAAAGGTACGTGGGTCCGCTTAATCTGGGGTTTACGATGGCGGGAGCATTGCCTCAGCCGGTCAGCCCGCGCTGCGGTCCATAGCCGCGAGGATCTCGAGCGTCGCGCCATCGCGCGCGCCGATAAAGTAGCGGGCAAGCGCCTGGCCGAAGATCGTCTCACCCGAGGTGGCTTCGAACAGCGTCATCGACGAGCGGAACTTGGCGTCGTCGGGCGCGCCGAGGATCGCGTTGATGTTGCGATCATTCACTGCGAGCACGAGGCCGGTGCATTCGAGAAGGCGCGGTCCGAGCACGGGGTGGGCGAGGTAGGCCTCGGCCTCAGCGCGGGAGGCGATGGCATAGCGCTGCGACATGGCGCTGAAGCCGAGCCCGGCCAGTTGCGGGAAGATGAACCACATCCAGTGGCTGCGCTTCCGCCCCGCCGAAAGCTCCCCGACGACCCCCGGATAGATGTCGTTCTGGGCCTGGAGGAAGCGCCCAAGATCAAAAGGATCGCTCATTAACCGCCTCCGGCGACCGCCCCGGCCGCGATTATGCCTAACTTTTGGCTCCTGATGTGGTAGCTGGTATAGAATCTCGACGGGGTTGGGTACCCCAAGGGGTTCGAGACGGGGTTAAGCGGGTCGATTTGGGGATCTGATGGTTTCCGACGCAGCACGGGCCGAGAAGCTCTTGTCGCGCCGCCGGATCGGGCGGTCGGAAGCGCTTTTGCTGTCTGTGGCCGCCCTGGCGCTGTCGGTCGGCGCGGCCGCCTGGATCGCCTACGGCAACGACACGGCCTCTCTCGCCTCGGCTGCATTGCCGCCCAGCGGCCCAACGACGTCATTTGAGGACCGATTCCAGCCCACCTCGCTAGAGCGCGACACCGGCTTGCGCTCCGTCGAACGCTCGGCGGTCAGCATGCTCCAGCTCAAGCTCCGCGACGCCAAGGCGCTGCTCGCCCAGCAGCTCGTCCGTGACGACTGGCGCTCGACCCTGACCGAGGACGACAAGCAGGTGGCCGAACCGGCGGCGCCGCTATCGCAGAAGCCCGACGTCCCGATGCCCCGGTCGCGCCCGGTCCAGGCCGATCTCGCCTCCCAGGTCGCTTCCAGCCAGGCTTTTGCCGATTCCCTGCCGAAGGGCGACAACCGCAGCCTGCTGCAAAAATTCTCCGACATGTTCCCGGGCAAGGTCAGGCTAGCCTCGCTGACGCCCGACAGCGGCCTGTTCCGCCAGGGGCCTGATCTCGCCGCGCTCGGCTACGATCCGAAGACCGCGATCTACGACCTCTCGGCGAAGGCGGTATACCTGCCGAGCGGCGTGGCGCTCGAAGCGCATTCCGGCATGGGCGCCATGATGGACGACCCCGACCATGTCGACCAGCGCATGGTCGGCGCGACCCCGCCGGCGACCTACGAGCTGAAGCCGCGCGAGAAGCTGTTCCATGGCGTGCGCGCGCTGCGCATGACGCCGGTCGACGGGACCAGCGCCCTTGGCCGCGTCGGGCTGCTCACGCATCCCTACATGCTCGGACCGCGCGGCGACTCCAACGGCTGCGTCTCGATCAAGTTCTACGATCGTTTCCTGAAAGCCTATGACGACGGCGAGGTCAACCGTCTGATCGTGGTGCCGAACCTGAAGGGCGCCACGTCGGTGTCGCAGCGCGCATCGGCCTCGGACTCCTAAAAGTCTGAACAAACGGCAGGGGCTGGCGTTTTCGCTTCGTTAAGCCGTCTCGTGCAGAAGCAGCCCATGAGTGATCCAACCAGTTCCGACACCCCGCTGCGCACGACGTTCAAGATTCGCCTGAACGGCAACACGCTGGCGATCGCGACCGTCGGCCAGGCCTATCAATTCCTCACCAACTACAATTCGATGGAGTGGATGGAATTCCGTTCGCTGCATGAGGAGGCCGTTGCCGCACTCGAAGGCGCCGCTGAGAACGCGATGCTTGCCGTGCAGGCGACGAACGCCGTGCGCGCGCTGTTCGTGAGCGCGAAGCTGCTGTAGCGCGGATCTACGAGAGCAGTCGACCGTCGAGCTGCTCTCGCTCCCATGCCCTCAGGAATTCACCCTCGCGGGCGACCCACTTGGTCAGCTCGGTGCCCCATTCCCGCGTGCGGCTTGCGTACTCGCCCATCAGCCAGAAGTGCCTGACGATGACGAACGCATGCGCGGCCACGAAATCGCTTTGCGTGATGGGACGAACGCTTCGATAGCCATCGACGAAGGCGTGCCACACCGCGTGAAGCTTGCGGCCAAAGGACACCTTTGCCCACAGGAAGACCGAGAGGTCGTACGCGAGATAGCCCGGTCCGCTATCGTCGAAATCGAAGAAGGCCGCTTCGCCTGCCTCGGTGATGCATGCATTGGAGCCGTGGCAGTCGCCGTGACAATGGGTCCAGGTCAACTCGTTATGGGCTTCGATCCGCTCAGTGGTTCGCGTCGCGATGGCCTCGAGATCGGCGGCTTCGGCGCTCGCGTCCTCCAAGAGACCGCTCTTGCGGATTCTTGCGAGCGGCCGGCGCAACAAATGATCGAGATCGAGTCTGTAGAGTGGAGCAGGCGCGCTGTAGGAGGCCGCGGCGTTGTGCAGCTTGGCCAGCGTCACGCCATTGGCGCGCGCATCGGCAAGGGATGTTGCTTCGGGCGCGCGCCCCTGGAGTTCATGGAAGAGCACGCCTTCGCGCTGGCCCTCGCGTGCTTGTGCCCGAACGAAGAGGGCGCCATCAGGCGTTCGGACGGCCGCGGCGACCGGCACGCCCGATCGGGCGAGGTGAGCCAGGAAATCCGTTTCCGTCCCCACGTCTGCAGCTCCGCGTGCGCGATGATGCGACAGACGGAAGATGTAGCGCTCGTCGCTGGCCGTAACGATGCGGTAGGTGTCGTTGAAGCCGCGCCTGACCATCCGGCACTGAAGGGGCGCTGCCAGCGCGTAGCGCTCGGCGAGGAAGCGCGCGACCACCTCCGCTGGCGATATCGTGTAGATGGGCTCGAAATCGACCAAAACTGAAGCTCAAGCGGGAATCGGCGGCGATCCTAATGCGGGCTCTTCAGCGAGGGAAGGCGGAGCGCTCCGCGTGACGTAACGCATTGAGAAATTAACCGGCCGTTAACCATCTCGGACGCATCGTTAACCATTCAATAACAAGGACGAGTCGGCAGCCATGGAGGCAGCAGCAAGACCTCAACGCCAATTGGTGCGCCTGCGCGGCCGATCTTACGTCGCCTTCGTCTTCGTGCCGACGGTTCCGATCGTCGACTGGCTCCAGGAGATCGACGCCACGATCGCGCGCTCGCCGGGATTCTTTGCCGGTCGCCCCGTGGTGGTCGACCTGTCTTCGGTCGATCTCAGCCAGTCCGGCATCACGCATCTGCTCGGAAGCCTGCAGGAGCGCAACATCCGCGTACTCGGCCTCGAGGGGGTTGAGGAGGCGCGGTTGACGCCGAACATGCCCCCGCTGCTCTCGGGTGGACGTTCCTGTGGGCTCGAGCCGAGCGCGCCGAAGAAGGTCGAGGTCACGAAGCAGCCGAGCTCGCTGCTGCTCGAAAGCCCCGTGCGATCGGGCCAGACCGTGATCTTCCCTGAGGGTGACGTGACGATTCTCGGCTCGGTCGGTTCCGGTGCCGAGGTCGTCGCGGGAGGTTCAATCCACGTCTACGGCGCGCTGCGCGGGCGCGCCATGGCCGGCGTCAACGGCCACTCCTCCGCGCGTATCTATTGTCAAAAGATCGAGGCTGAACTGCTTGCAATTGATGGATTTTACCAGACCGCGGACGACATCGACGCTGCCTTGCGCGGCAAGCCGGCGCAGGCCTGGCTGCAGGGGAACACCATGCGAATTACAGCACTGAACTGACCAGCAAAGGAGATATTTGAGATGAGTAAGGTACTGGTCGTGACATCAGGCAAGGGCGGGGTCGGCAAGACCACGACGACCGCAGCCTTGGGGGCGGCGCTGGCGCAGCGCGGCGACAAGGTCGTGGTCGTCGATTTCGACGTCGGCTTGCGCAACCTTGACCTCGTGATGGGTGCCGAGCGGCGCGTCGTGTTCGACCTCATCAACGTGGTGCAGGGGGTTGCAAAGCTGCCGCAGGCCCTGATCCGCGACAAGCGGCTGGAGAACCTCTGGCTGCTGCCGGCCTCCCAAACCCGCGACAAGGACGCGCTGACGGAGGAGGGCGTGCGCAACGTGATCGCCGATCTGCGCAGTCGCTTCGACTGGGTGATCTGCGACAGCCCTGCCGGCATCGAGCGCGGCGCCTCCATGGCGATGCGCTTCGCCGACGAGGCCGTGATCGTCACCAATCCCGAGGTCTCCTCGGTGCGCGACTCCGACCGGATCATCGGCATGCTCGACTCCAAGACGGTGCGGGCCGAGAAGGGCGAGCGCGTCGAAAAGCACGTCCTGATCACGCGCTACGATCCCTCGCGTGCGTTGCGCGGCGAGATGCTCAACATCGACGACATCCTCGAGATACTCGCGACGCCGCTGCTCGGCATCATCCCGGAAAGCCAGGACGTGCTGAAGGCCTCCAATGTCGGTACGCCCGTGACGCTGTCCAATGCAGACGGCGCTCCGGCGCGGGCCTACATGGATGCGGCGAAGCGGTTGTGCGGCGAAACCATCCGCATGACCGTACCTTCCGAGAAAAAGGGCTTCATGGATCGCCTCTTGCGACGGAGGGCGGCATGAGCATGGGGCTGCTCCGGCTTCTTCGCGGCAACAAGGCCGCCACTGCGCCGGTCGCGCGCGAGCGGTTGCAGATACTGCTCGCCCATGAACGTGGACAGCGCGGTCAGCCTGATCTGCTCGGCGTGCTGCGCGAGGAAATCCTCGCCGTCGTCTCGAAACACGTCACGCTCGATCCGACCAAGGTGGTCGTGCGGCTGGAACGCGGCGACGAAGTCTCGACGCTCGAGGTCGACATCGAGGTGCCCAACGACATCGAGCGTAAGCGGGTGGCGGTCGGGTAGGGCATGATTCGGAAAAGTGTGGAGCGGTTTTCCGAAAAAATCATGCTCAAACAACCACCTAAAGCGCTATGACGATTCCTCCTAATCTCATCGCGATTTAGGCCCGGCAGGATCGTCTTACTTGGGGTGGATGAGAAGGCAGCAGTCCGCTGGCGACAGCGGGCTGCCTTTGTTGCGTCTACGAGACCCGGCCGTTCAAATTTCTGGGCCAGCCGATGTGATGTGACGCGCGGGAACCCGGCTTGCGCTCGACCGTTTGAGACAGGCCGCGGGACGTCAACGCCGCGGCTGCGACGCGTCAATCGGGAGAGCGCCCATGATGTCCGAGGTCCAGGTTCACACCATCGCGCGTCAGATGCTCGAGAAGCATGGCTTTGCTGCGATTGCTCAGGCCGCCCAGCAGGCGCAGGCCTGCGAGAGCCGCGGCGAGGCCGAGGAGGCGAAGGAGTGGCGTCACATCGAGGACGCCATGAAGATCATGAAGGGTCCACACCAGAGCTGAGTTGGCGCGATTTAGTGCGCGTCCGGTTCAGTGCCCGGCGCCGGCGGCTTGTGCTGGGTCTGCGCTTGGCTGCTGCGTTCGCCGGTCTCCTTGCAGGGAAGCTGGGTCCATGAACCGTCGGGCGCCTGCTGATAGGCGCTGCATGTCGACGCAGCCGATTTTTCTTCGGCCTGCTGGCTGTTCGAATTCCTGGCGAGCACGGGCGGCGTCAACGCGCCTGCGAGCACACTTGCAAGCAGGATGTGGGTTATCCGCATCTGGGGTCTCCTTGACGAAGCCGCCTGCATGCTTGCGAGGATTGTGACGATTGTTGGCCAATGCCACCGGTTCCATGGCGGCATGGCTAACGTTTGCTCCATATGCCTTGCCGAAAGCGGCGTGGGCCGCGCTGCGGGACCGCTATTTGGTGTGAATGAGCCCCGCGAGATTGGTCCTCTGGGCTTCGCACCAGCTGCTCATTCCGAGCCGGCGCTGGTCGAGATCGGTCGATTGGGTTGCGACCGCGACCTCGGCCATGAGGTCGTCGTCCTGCTTCTCGCCCATCTTGCCGCCAGTGTGCATGAAGGCGATGGCCTTGCGCACTTTTTCGGTCGTGCCGTCGGGCAGCTGCATGTCCTGCGCTCGCTTCACCAGGTCCTGGTAGACGAGATCGGTGCCCGGGCATTCGACCTTGGCGGCGAAGGCCTGCAGGACCATCGTCACATAGACCGACCGCGGCGGCGCAGCCTGGGCGGGTGCAGCGATCAGCATCAAGCCCGCGATCAACCAACCATAGCGCATTCCAATGCCCTCCCGTTTTTTGGGGAGGCTAGCGTCCGGCGCCCCGCTGCGCAATGGGGTGGAAGATCGCGCGCGTTCGCGCGGGCCGTGAGGTCAGAACGCCTCACGCGTGGAATGCCGCCCCGTCATGCGACTGTCTCTTATACACATCGAGGATAATACTGCCCTGGTTCTTGAACTCTTCACCAACCACGAGATCGAAGTAGTAGTAAGGCATCTGAGGTCCCCAAGTCTTGACTACAAAGTCTTCCGTACTCAAGTCCGACGACAAGTCTCACTCAGGTGATGGTACCACTGAGTCGATCTTTCCCGAACGAAGTGTCCGCGCAATCTCTGTGTGTATGGCGCAAAAATCATGTGCACGACGTGAGATCGTTAAGATTTTATTAAGTATGTGCGCGTCATGCTCGCAGCATGGAATTGCAACAGAACCGGGCTCCGGGAACCGGCAGTTGCAAGAGAAGGCCGGCGGCATAGATCCCGACGGCCTTTTCTCTTTGTTGCAGGCACAAATTCGCTGCACCGTAATCGTCCGGGCTCAACGTCTCTCGACGACTCAGACAGCGTCACCTCTGCTTCGGACGCAAGCCAGCACACGCAGCATGCCGAACAGCGTCACGACATTGGCGACGAAGCTGTCCAAGGCCTGCGGATCTGCGACCGTTGAAACGATCCAGCTTGCCAGTCCGATCAGCGAACAATCCGACGATCGCGAACAAAATGACCAGTGGCGTTGTTGCGAGCCGTGGCTTCGAGACGAAGCGTCTGATCGTGAGCCGCAAGGTTCACGAGTCCGAGGCTAAAGCGCGATGAGATTTGGATGACGCGTCATCGCGCTTTGGGTTGTTGTTTGAGCGTGATCTCCGCGCAAACGCGTTTCGCGTTTGTCGCGAGGAAAACCGCTTCGCACTTTGCGCTAACGCGGCCCTTCGGGTCCGGATCCTGCGCTAGTGCACCGGCATCGGCGGGCGCACCACGGGTCCGTCGTCATCGGCGAGCTGCGAGGCGGAAGCAGGCGGTGGCGGCGGTGGAACGGCAGCAGCTTGCGACGGAGGCGCGATCGGCACCGGCGCGTAAGTCGGTGCATAGGCTGGGGCGGTGGCCAACGGCCTGGGCTTGTGCACAGGCGCCGCCGGCCGCGGCGGCAGAGCCGAGAGCTTCGCGCGCGGTTCGGCAATCCTGGCCTCAGCCGGCTTCGGCGGCGTGGCCTTCGCGATCTCGCGTGCCATCTGCTCCTGGCTCGCTTTCAGTTCGGCGATGTTGGCCTTGAGCTGCTCGATCTGCTGCGTCATGGCGGCGAGATCGCGCGTCATCGACTGGAGCGACTGTGCCGCGTCGGGCGCCGTCGTCGGCGGGCTCGTGCTGCCGTTGTCCTGCGCCTGAGCGGGAATTGCCGGTTGCACGGCGGGTTGATCGGCCGCCGCGGCTTGCTGCTCGGCTGGGGCCTGCTGCTCGGTCGAGGCAGCCTGCTCCGTCGCTGGTGGTGTCGCCTGCGACGGCGAAGCCACGAGGGCTGGTATCCATTCAGCGATCATCGCTTTCGCCATATCGCCATGTGTCTGCCAGGCGACCGTCGCGGCGGCACTGCCTCCGGCAAACAGCAGGGTGACGAATGCGCCGCTGAGCCATCTGCCGACCGACGAGCGCTTGCGCCTGACGTGGAGATCGCTGGCCGCTACGCGAACTGCGGTATCGACCGACGGCGCCGCCGCGGGAGCCTCCTTCACCAGATTGATCTTCAGATTGATCTTCGGCTCCGGACGCGTTGCGCTGTCAGGCACGAGCGTGGGCGCAGGTGCAGCCTTGTCCGGGCGCGAGGCCAGGACGATCTCGGGCGCGATATCGAGCGCGTCGTGCGGATCGTTATCCTTGACCGTGTCCTTGACGATTTCATCGACGATTTGCTTGCTGTTCAGCGTCGCGAGCATCGAAGCTCCTTACACCTTGGTCGTCCGCATTCGCGCGAGCCGATTGAAAGAGATCAGTCGGTCCTCCGCCCCCAGTGCGCACGAGTCCAGCCGGGTTTGACCAAAGCAAGGCGGCGGGAAGGAGAGTGTGGGGCCGCCCCCTTTGCCGGATGTCCGGGCGGAACTCTGGCTCCACGAAGACTTGTCGGTTTTCCCGTCACGCCGCCATTTTTTCAGCACGATTTGGGCAGCAGATGTACATGGTTGGGGGCGCAACCTGGGGCAGGCTGTGCAAAAATCCTCTATCGCAATACTGGTAGCCGCGTTGCTGCCGCTGGGCGGTTGCATGCAGGCGACACTGTCGCCATCCAATAGCGCGAGCATGACGCCACGCGACCGGCAATTGCTCGCGCATACGCCTTACGCGCAGGCGAACGTGCCCGAACAATATCTCCGCCATATCGTCGACTATTCGCGCAAGGAGCAGCCGGGCACGATCCTGGTAGATACCGATGCGCGCTATCTCTACTACGTCCTGCCCGAAGGCAAGGCGATCCGCTACGGTGTGGCCGTCGGCGAGGAGGCCATGGCGTTTTCCGGCGTGGCGCGGGTCGGGAAGATGGCCGCCTGGCCGGACTGGATCCCGACACCGGAGATCCAGGAGCGGCTCGGGCCTTATCCTTCGCGCGTTCCGGGCGGCGCGGCCAATCCGCTCGGCGCGCGGGCGCTTTACCTCTACGCCGGAAACAAGGACACGCTCTATCGCATCCACGGCACCAACCAGCCGGAATATATCGGTCAGGCGATTTCGTCCGGCTGCATCCGGATGCGCAACGAGGATGTCATTGATCTCTACGACCGGGTGAAGATGGGGTCGACCGTGGTGGTGCTGCCACCGGGACGAACGGCGCAAACCGGCGCGGGAGATGGCTTCCGCGGGTAAGCGGGTAGCTGCGGAGTTCGTTGAGCTCGTTGGGCCCGGCGCGCGTTGACCGGGCCCTCCTACGTTCTCGAGCCGCAAAACGTGAACTGCCTCACAGCGGATTTGCCGCGCGTGCGCTATGCCTCAGGGGCTAGCTGCCATCGGAGGCACCATGCAAAAATTCTTTCATCAATTGAATGAGGGCGACCGCCGCATTGCGCGAAAATGGCGGTGGGCGAGCGTCGGCTTTTACGGCTCAATCCTCGCGGGATTGATCCTGTACGTGGCGGTGCACTGGAATCCGGAGGCGAACTACGCTTCCGTCGATTCCGTGCCTCATGCGAAGGTCGCGAGCAGTTCTAGTCACTGAGGTCCGGGCGGCCCTGCTACTCGTCAGGCCGGGCAATTCGCCATTGCAAGGTCGTGGCGTTGCCATTGGTGTCGCCGGGCTCCTTGTCGGCGGGAGACGTATAGAGCGGGCGATAGCGGTAGGCCCACATCTTGCTGCCGTCGTTGCGGGTGATCACGGTAAAGTCGCCGACCGCCTTGGCGTCGGTTGGCGCTGACAGCGGCGTCCAGCTCTGGGTACATTTGCCGTCGCAGTTCGACGTCTTGCCGCTGGTGTCACGCTCGTAGTAATACAGCGTCATACCCTTGAGATCGACGAGCTTTGGGCCTTGCTTGGTCAGGATCACGCGCGCCGGCGCGGTCGTGGCGTCGGGCTTTGGCGGCGGGGGAGCATCCGAGCCATGTCCGTTTGCGAGCGCCTGCCCGGAAAAGAGCAGTGCGGCTGCGGCCACCATGACGAACCTGAACATCCAAGGCCCCCGATCGCAAAGTTAATCGCGCGTTAAGCGCAGAACGGAGCGACGGTAGCAGCCGAAAGTTAGTTCCAGGTTTCGCCGCGCTGCGACAAACTTGGGTAACGATTGCAATCGGTGAGGATTTGCGGGAACTCTATCCCGGCGAGATCCAACTGGGGAGTTACGCCATGGCCTTTTCGCTCTACGACGCAACGGTTGCCAATTATCTCCAGATCCTCGGAGCGGTTGGCGGCTTCCTCGACAAGAGCCTTGTCCATTTCAAGGAGAAGGGCATCGATCCGGCCGAGGTTGTGGAGACCCGCCTTGCGCCGGACATGTGGCCGCTGCGCGCCCAGGTCGCCTCGGTCGCGCATCATTCGCGCGGCGCGCTCGCGGCGGCGAGGGACGGGGTGTTCGTCCCACCGAGCATCAACCCCGATCACGACTACGCCGCGCTTCAGGCGCTGGTGACCGAGGCCCGCAACGAGATCTCTGCTCTGACACCCGAGGCTGTCGATGCTCTGATCGGCCGCGATGTCACCTTCAAGGTTGGTGACCGCACTGTGCCCTTCACCGCGGAGGGGTTTCTGATGTCGTTCTCGCTGCCGAACTTCTTTTTCCATGCGACCACGACCTACGCCATCCTCCGCCACAAGGGCGCGCCGCTGGGAAAACGCGATTTCATGGGCCGGCTGAGGCTGAAGACCTGAGCGGGCTCACGTCGGCGCTTCGCGCAGCGGTGCACGGCTGAGCTCGTTGCCCGCGGCGATCGCCTTGCGCAAGAGCCGCATCAATTCGTTGGCTTCCTTGTCGGTCAGGCCGCGCAGCATGATCCGCTGCGCCGCTTCGACTGCCGGCGTGATCGCACGCAGCGCCTTGCGTCCCTCGTCGGTGATCTCGAGTTCGCGTGCGCGCCGGTCGCGGCTGCTGGCACGACGCTCGACGAGGCCCTTCTGCACGAGGCGATCGATCACGCCCGTGATGGTCGTGCGGTCGTAGGCGATCAGGCCCGCTAACGTCACCTGGTCGAGCCCGGGATTGGCCTTGATGGTCGCGAGCGCCGCATATTGCACGGGCGTGAGATCGAAGCCTGCGTCCTCCACCTCGGCGAGGAACACCGCGACTGCAATCTGCTGAAAGCGACGGGCGAGATGGCCGGGCATGTCGTTGTTGTCTTTCACCGGTTCCTCCTGAGTGGTGGATATTGACGAGTATACTGATAGTCAGTATACTGAGCAATATTGAAGAAGGGCCTAACACGGTCCGCTTAACGCGCAACACGGGAGGAGCAGGTCTCATGCAGTTCCATCTCAACGGATTTTTGCCGGGCGAGCCCGATATCGCCGACCCCGCAGAGCGCATTCAGGCCTCTGGCGCTACCGGCTCCGTTCCGGATGAGGTCGACGTTTTGATCGTCGGTTGCGGTCCAGCAGGACTCACACTCGCGGCGCAGCTCGCCGCGTTTCCCGACGTCAAGACCTGCATCGTCGAGCAGAAGCCCGACCGTCTTCTCGTCGGCCAGGCCGACGGCGTCGCCTGCCGCACCATGGAAATGTTCCACGCTTACGGCTTTGCCGAGCGGGTGCTGAAGGAGGCCTATTGGGTCAACGAGACGACGTTCTGGAAAGCCGACGACAAGCACAGCGCAAACATCGTGCGCAGCGGCCGGGTGCAGGACGTCGAGGACGGGCTGTCCGAATTTCCGCATGTCATCCTGAACCAGGCGCGCGTGCATGACGGCTTTCTCGACGTCATGCGCAAGTCCCCAACCAAGCTCGAACCGCATTACGCGCGGCGTCTCATCGATCTCCATGTCGATCCCGCGGTGCGCTTCGAGGATCATGCGGTTACGGTGAGGCTGGAGCGGGTCGATCTCGGTCACGAGGGAGAGATCGAAACCGTGAAGGCGCGCTATGTCGTCGGCTGCGATGGCGCGCGCTCCACCGTGCGCAAATTCATCGGCCGTGAGCTGCACGGCGATTCCGCCAACCACGCCTGGGGCGTGATGGACGTGCTCGCGGTGACCGACTTTCCCGACATCCGTTTCAAGGCGCTGATCCAGTCGGCCAATGACGGCAGCATCCTCGTTATCCCGCGCGAGGGCGGCTACCTCGTGCGCCTCTATGTCGAGCTGACGACGCTCGATGTTGGCGAGCGTGTTGCGAACCGTAACATCACCTCCGACGATTTGATCGCGAAGGCTCGCCGCATTCTCAATCCCTACACGCTCGAGGTGAAGGAGATCGCCTGGTGGTCGGTCTACGAGATCGGCCAGCGCCTGACAGACAAGTTCGACGACGTACCTGAGGCGGAGACTGCGACACGGCTGCCGCGCATCTTCATCGCCGGCGATGCCTGCCACACCCACAGCCCGAAGGCGGGGCAGGGCATGAACGTCTCGATGCAGGACGCTTTCAATCTGGGCTGGAAGCTCGCCGCAGTGCTGCGCAGGCAGTGCGCGCCGCACCTTCTGCACAGCTATTCGGCCGAACGCCAGGCGGTGGCAAAAGAGCTGATCGAGTTCGATCGCGAATGGGCGACGATCCTTGCCTCGGTCAAGGGCGACGGCAAAGCCGCGGATGCGGCCAAGACCCAGGACTATTTTGTCCGCCACGGTCGCTACACCGCGGGGACGGCAACGCATTATCCGCCGGGTCTTCTCACCGGCAACACCACGCATCAGCATCTGGCCAGCGGTTTCGTGATCGGTAAGCGCTTTCATTCCGCGCCGGTCATCCGCCTTGCCGACGCAAAACGCGTTCACCTCGGCCACGTCGCCAGGGCCGACGGCCGCTGGCGCATCTTTGCCTTTGCGGGCGCAGGCAACCCCGCGGCGGGCGCCGGCGCAATTGCCGCGTTCTGCAATTTCCTGAGCCAGGGACGGGAGTCCCCGCTGCGACGCTATACGCCTGGGGATGCCGATATCGACTCCGTGATCGATGTGCGGGCGGTGTTCCAACAGGATCACCACGAGCTCACGATCGGCGCGATGCCGTCACTGCTTCTGCCAACCAAGGGACGGTACGGACTTCGCGACTACGAGAAGGTGTTCTGCCCCGATCTCAAGGACGGTCACGACATCTTTGCGATGCGCGGGATCGATCGCAATGCGGGATGCATGATCGTGGTGCGGCCGGACCAATACGTCGCACATGTGCTGCCGCTCGATGCCTACGCGGAGCTGGCGGCGTTCTTCGACCGCTTCATGCTGCAGGTGAATTGAACGAGGAGCGGGCTACTCTTCAATGGGCGCGCGATGAATGGCGGATGAATATTGAACCCGTGCGCCTCGGCCTTTTCATCTTTCGGCTGGTTCGACGCGATGGCGCGGAACGCTCGTTGCGCTCGAACGTTCCTGCTCGCATGAGGAGGATCACGCCATGAAGCTTAGACTTGCTTTTGCTGCAGCCATGCTGCTCGCGCCGACCGCCGCGCTTGCGGCGCCCGGCATCGTCACCGCGTCCGTCGGATTGAGGGCAGGGCCGGGGCCCGGCTTTCCGATGGTCGATCGCATTCCCGGAGGCTCCCGCGTCAACGTTCACGGCTGCCTTGACGGCATGGCCTGGTGCGACGTGAGCTGGTCGGATGATCGCGGTTGGGTGTCGTCGCAGTATCTCGAATATCTCTACCGGAACCACTACGTCTATCTGCCCGACTATGTCGACGAGGTCGATGTGCCTGTGGTGCCGTTCGTGCTGAGCTCGTACTGGTCGAACTACTATGCGGGCCGGCCCTGGTATCACCGCCGAGACTACTGGTCGAACTACTGGACATCGCGTGAGCGCAATGCAACGCGGATGACGCTCGATCCGCGGGCCGCGCGCATCGGCCGTGCCGCGACGCGCGAAGGTGCGATAGCAGTCGGAGGCGGGACCCGCGCCGGCGAAGCCGCGCGTGTGACGCGCGAGCAATCGCAGGCACGCGAGATCCGCGGCCGCCCGGCGGAGGCTCAGGCGCGGATGACGCATGAGAACGCGGTGCGTGCAACGCATGAGAATGCACGCGCCGCTGCCCGCGAGAACGCTCGCGCCGCTGCCCGCGCGCAACCGATGGCACGCCCGCAGCCGCAGATCGCGCGCGGCCATCAGGCGCCGCGCGTCTCGGCCGCGCCCGCGGCACGTCCCGCGATGCCGCACGTCGCGCAACCCAATATCAGCCACGGCCCGCCGATGAATGCGCATGCGCAGATGCCAGCTCCGCGCGCAGCAGCGCCTGCACCCCATGTCGGCGGTGGTGGCGGCGGTGCCCCGCATATCAATGCGGCGCCGCATGGCGGCGGCGCGCCGGCCGGTGGGCCTCCGGGCCGACAGCGGCACTGATCACGGCGAAAGCCCGGCCGAGAGCCGGGCTTTTCCTTTGCGGCCTGCACAATTTGAGGCAATTACGCAGAGGTAGATTTCATCGAACGTAACAACTTTACCGGATGCTTTTTTTCGTCCACTCGGGGCAAGGGGCTTACGGGAGGATGATGATGAGACAGCACGGCCATTCGGGGACGCGCCGGCAGAATGTCGCGATGAAGTCGATGTCGAAGGAGGCGAAGCAGCTCGCGCGTGTGATTGCAGGCTATCGCGGCTCGCTTCTTGATCTCGACCAGCAGCGGACGCGGACGAAATTGTCCGACGCCGAAAAAGGTATCTTGGACGAGCGGCGCAATAATTTGCTTGTGACGATTGCAGCATTGGAAGACCGCCTCTCGGCGGTGCAAGGATTGATCGACCTCGGCCGTCCACACGTCATTCGCGTGCATTGACCGCCGCCCAGCGCGTCCGACATCCATGAAGTGATGGTTTCGCGTGCCGCGGCGGCGGTCGCGAGGCTGCACGATGCTCTGGACGGCACCAAATTGCCATGCTCCCGGCGAATTGCCGCCAAAGCCCGCTGGCACGTGAAAGGTGGGTGCGGGGACGTGCGACGGGGACGATAGTGGCTTACAAGATGGTCGCAGAACGCGACAATGAGACGTATAGGTTCGAGCGCGAGAGCCGGCTTATGATCGTGGCGAAGGCGCGGGTGTGGGCGAGCGAAGGCTGGCAGGTCGTGATCACCGACCAGGATGGCAAGGCCTACGCCCCAGCCGAGTTCGAGGCGTTACTGGCGGCCTGACCGGCCGCTGGATTGGGGTAGGGGACGATTTTGACGTCATCTGATCGATCGGCGCGCGGGTTGGTCGCGCCCCTGTGTACCGTGGCCGCGGCAGTCCTGCTGACCGCGACCATTGCGCGCGCGCAAAATCTCGACGAGGGCAAGCCGCCGCAGAAACTGTTTGCCGATGGTTGCGCGAGCTGCCACCGCAGCCCGCGCGGGCTTGCCAAGGGACGTTTCAGCTTCACGCTCTATTGGTTCCTGAAGGACCATTATGCGAGCGGACCTGATTCGGCGAAGGCGCTCGCCGCCTATCTGGAGAGTGTTGACAGCCCACCTGCCGGAAAGCCGCGCGCGTCCGCGAAATCCTCGAAGTCCACCGGAGCGCCTCGGTCGTCTGTGCGGCCGCCGGCGCCGGTTCCGCAGAGGTAAACGGCCTACGCGGCTACCTGCTCAGCCCGTGCGGACCTTCGAGGCTCTAGCCGCCTGCGGCTGTTTTGCGGAGCTGCGTGCAGCGGTTCGCTTGGCCGCGCGCGCGGCCGCGAGCTTCCTCGCAGCAACCTTCTTGTGCGGCTTTGCCTCGGCTGCGGCCTGCCTGGAGTTCGCGCCGCCGCGGCGGGAGACGTATTCCTGGCCGTCAATCGGGCCGACATGCGGCGGATCGTGGTCGAGATAGGGGCGCCCGATGCCAAGCGCCTTGCCGTTGGCATCGACCCATTTCCAGAGCGCCTCGGTCGAGACCCAGCGCTGCGCGCGGTTCTCGCCCTTGACGCTGACGATGTCGGCGGCGAGGCCATGGCCGTAACCGCCGCGAGAGCTACCGCCATGATACGACCGATTGGAGGCGGCTTTCAGCCCGCTCGCGATCGACTGGCGGTAATCGTCACGGAAGGCGCTGGTGATGCCGGGTTCGAGGCCCGCCGCCTGTGCGGCGTGAAGCGCATGGAACAGCTTGAGCTTGAAGTCGCGGTCCATGCCGCCGATCACGTAGTCCATCAGCGACATGCCCGCTTTGTCCGCGGCCTTCGGATCCTTCCAGGCGAAATCCTCGTCGACGAGCTTGGTGAAGCTCCGCATGACCGTCACCGTCCTGCCGCGCCGCTTGATCGTGACGCTGCGGCGCTCCTGCTCCTTGATCGAATCTTCCTTGGGCGTGCGCTGATACAGCGCCCAGAGATAGCGGTCGATGCAGACGTCGACGACGAGGCATTCGTCGGCGGCTTCGAGAGGATCCGGACTTTCCTGCGTGGTTGCTTTCGCGTCGGTTGCGACGGGCTCCGGCGTGGTCGCGATCGCTGCGGCGAGCGGCGGCGTCTCCGTAGGCAGCACATCAGTCGGATCGGCGGACGCGACCTTGACGGCCGGCTCGGGCGTCTGGGTGGCGGTGACGGGCTCCGGCGTGCTTGAACTAGTGAGCTGCGGCGGCGTTTCCGCCGGCAGGATTGGCGCGGGATCGGCCGATGCAAGTTTGACGACGGGCTCGGTTGTGGTCCCGGCCGGTACCGCGTCGGTCGTTGTGCTCACTGCCGGCAGCGCGATCGTCGGCACGTCGGTCACGGCGACGGACTCGGTCGCAGCGCGCGGGACTTCGGCAGGTTCGCTGTGCGCGGCGAGAGCTGGTGCGGAGGAGTCCGCAGCGACGTTGGCGCTGCTGTTCTGGATTGCCTCCGGGGAAACCGCGGCAAGCCAGATCGCAAAGGAACCCGCGAGAACCGCCGCGGGGCACGACACCGCCACGATGAGAGAGCGCTGATCGTTCATCATCCCAGCCTCCAAAAGCTCCTGCCGGAACCCGATTGCAACAGCCAAGCATGCGACGCAGCAATTGTTCGGGCGAGGATATGGCGGCGCAATGGCACAAAAGGCGAGGACGGAGCTTTTCAACGCGAGTGTGTCCCGGCGGACACGCGCGGGTTCCCTGCAGCGCTCCGCAGAGTCAGCAGTCGCTGAGCCTCGCACGATCACGATGCCTAAAACAAAAAGGCCGCCTCGCGGCGGCCTTTGAAGTCATAAAGCGCAGAGCAATTAAAGTAGGTACCGCAAAGCCAGCCCCGGGAATTTCAAAATCGGCACGAGCTCAAACGTTCTGCCCGGTTGCGTCGACCTTAATCGAGAATTGTTGCACACGAAATGAGGAAGTGTGACTTCGCTTAATGCAAACTGTTAACGCAGCGCTGCTGCACGAAAAGACGTGGATGGCCGGGACGCGCCCGGCCATGACGATATGCAGATAGTGCCAAGGCCGCCAGCATCGCGCGCCATCGCCGACTTTATTTGCCCGGCGGCTTGTAGGCGGCGGCGAGGCGCGAGGCCTTTTCCGCAACCGACTTGAACTCGCCCATCTTCCATGCGCGCACCGTTTCAATCTTCGCCACCGCACCGCTTGCAGCTGCCGCCATGCCGACGGCGATGGCATCGGAGCCGTCCGGCATGTCGGTGACGATCACGGCATCATGCGCGCCGGTGGTCATGAATGCGCCGAGCAGTTTGCCGCCGGCCTTCTCGACCAACGTGTTGACGACCTCGGTGCGGTCCGACGGCTTGTCGACGAGACCCTTCACGCCGGCGTTCGAATAGGAGACGTAGGTGATGAACAATGGCATCGTTCCCTCCGTTGGGTGATGAGCGAGCAATCAGCTTTTTGAAAAAGGCGCCCGCAAGGGCGAGGATCAAGCCTGCCGACGGCATGCAAGCTGCCTGAAAGCGAGGCGGAGTTCGGCACGTCCGGTGTGGCAGCAGCGAAGGACTATAGTCTCTTTTTCCTGCGCGACAACGCATCCACCTCAGCACAGGGGCGCGGTTGCACCTTGCGAAAGGTATCATCTTCGTGGAGCAATTGATGGGTATCGCTTTCGCTCCACAAATCCTCAAAGTGAAATTGCGCACATGCTCGTCATCTCTATTCAAAGCCAAGTCGTTCACGGCCATGTCGGCAACTCGGCCGCCGTCTATCCCATGCAGTCGGAGGGCGTGAACGTCGCGGCGGTGCCGACGACATTGCTGTCGAACCACCCGCGTTATCCGACGCTGCACGGCCGCGTGCTGGATGCGGATCTCGTGGCCGATCTCCTGCTCGGCGTCGAGGAGCGGGGCCTGATCGAGCGGGGAAGCGTCGTTCTCACCGGCTATCTCGGCTCGATTGCAAACGCAGAGGTCATCGCCGATTTCGTCGAGCGCGCGCTGCGACGAAATCCAAAGCTTATCTATCTCTGCGATCCCGTGATCGGGGACGACGGCAAGATCTACGTCGCCGAGGGCATTTTGGATGTGATCCGCAAGCGGCTTATGCCGTCTGCAAGCTTCATTACGCCAAACCAGTTCGAGCTGGAGCTGCTGTCCGGTATTGCGGTGAAGGATGCCCCGAGCTTGCTGGCCGCGAGCGCTGCCATCGCGGCGCAGGGCCCGCGAGGCGTCATCGCGACCGGCTGCACGCTCGCCGATACACAAGCAGGGCAGGTGGAGACGATCCTCTGCCAGGACGAAAAACTTTCGCGCTTTGCGACAGCACGGCTGCCGATCCGGCCTTGCGGGACGGGTGATCTGCTGTCGGGACTCCTGGCGGCCGGGCTTGCGAGGGGCTCAGTGGTCGAGACTGCGGTTCGGCTGGCAGTCGATGCTGTGTTTACGGTGCTCGCGCGCACGCATCAAACCGGATCGGAGGAGATGTGCCTCGTCTCGCCGACAGGTTGAGAATATGATGCATAATCATCTTTGCGTGTCTATCTGGATGTTGCGAAAATACGGCAAACTTCGGGCCGTCAACAGCATATACAGTTAGAAGGCGGGTTGTCCCCGTAATACATTGGGTGAGTTGGGGTTGTTCGGGGCGCGTATCGGGAGAACCTACCTATGGCAAGTGTTGAACAATTGCGAAGAAAGGACTCGGTAAACCTGGTTCAACTTGAGGCGGACATTGCTTCGGTTCGCCAGGGAAGTTCATTAGCTTCAATTGCATTGCCTGATTATGTCGAACACACGGAGGGGGTCACGCGCGTAGGGGCCCTCAGCGCAGAGGCGGTCATTCGCGATTATGAATCCGCCGCAAAAGAGATCGAGGCGATGGGAGCCGAGTTGATCGGCGCTGCGCAAAAGTGCGAGGCGCTGACAGCGCAGGTGCATGATGCGATCGCGTATATGCGCGAAACGGCCGCGGGTTATCGTGAAGAAGGACGCAAGATCTTCAAAAGGATCGAAGAATGCGCCCTGTTCACCGAGGACGTCCGCAAAACATGCGAGCAGGTGAAGCGCAGAATGGGAGCTGCGGGTAGCGTTTCCTCCACGGAGGAGGATGAGCCGGCCGAGCAGGAGCAGATATCCGAAAGCGCCTAGATCCCTCTGGATCTGTTCCCCTTGATCCGAGGGATGTGAGACCGCCTTCGGGCGGTCTCTTTTTTTTGCGAGCGACGTTGCGGTTCCGGATCTTGGACTACCAGCTAGTGGCGTGTCGCGCGGACTTCCAGCGTGGTTTGGGTGATCCTGGCCACGAAGCCTTCAAAGTTTACGACCCTCTGCTTGACCAGTTGTTCGTGGAGGTCGGCGATTTTCTGCGTTTCTGCGACGAAGTTTTCACACGCCTGCTTCGCGAATTCCATCTGAAGCGCAAACGCCTCCGCGGGTGAGCGCGCGCTCGCAAGCTTCCCAACGAAGGCCCAGGCGTGTTCAAGTGACCTCCTGGTGTAGTCGCCATAGGCATCTGCGATCGCCCGAACACCGACCGGAACGAGTTCCATCGAAGCGGCCGGTACGCTTGTTGTCTCGGCGGCAGAAACCTCGGTCGACGGGAACTGCGGATTGAGGTCGACGCCGGTCTCCAGCTCGGTCGCTTCACTGCTCTCCGGCGCTGCAGCCGGCAACTGATCCGTTGCAGTCGCGTGTTGCTCGTCGGCCAGGGTCTGCTTCGTCTTTTTCTTACGGTTACGCTGGCCGGATTTTCCGGTCGGCTTGGTCTGGTCTGCACTCAACATTACAAAATGACTCCCCAAATCGATGAAGCTGCAACCTCCGCCCTATTTGCGCTGAAATCGCGATTGCGGCTTGTCGCGGGCGTGGCGGGCATGTGATGAGATTTGGTAGGATGAACGCCGGGCCTGTACCATCTGCGAAATCTGCATTGTTGCAATGCAACAAGACAGGCTACCGCGCTGCAGCATAAGAACATAGCTCCGGATCTCAAGTCCTACCCAGGAGATTCGGTGTGAAGACAATTTCGTTAACAATTGCAGCCGCCGCCATGTCGGTCGCTGCCGCCTTCGCCGCGGAGCTGCCGAGCTATGAAGCCAATGGCTTCCCGGCCTCGCCCGTGCAGGTGAGCCTGCTCGGCGCCGCGCATGTGAACCAGCAGGCGGCTGCCACCACCGCACCGTCTCCGCACCAGGTGAGCGTGCTGACGCCGCGCGCCAAAGTGACGACCGCAACGACCGCGCCGGTCACGACCGGCACCGCGCGCTGAGCCGGATCCGAAAGAGCAGGGTGGGCCTGCGCCGTTAGCCAGCCCCATCCTGCCGGCTCATTCCGCAAGCACGACCCCGGCGCAGTCTTCGTCTCGCGTATCGTCAAATTGACAGACCCAAATTAACGCAATCGTAGATTGCGCATCCTATCCGATTGCGTGCGAGCCATGCCTTGCACAACCGGAAAGGATACGATTTTGAAGCGCATTTTTGCAAAATTTATAGCTGACGAGTCCGGCGCGACCGCGATCGAGTATGGCTTGATCGCCGCCGGCATCGCGCTTGCCATCATCGAAGTCATCTATGCGCTAGGCACCAATCTGGTTGAGAAGCTCACCGCGCTGGCGACCGCTTTGAAGTAGCACGAGCGGTCTGTGCGTAGCCCGGATAAGCATAGCGATATCCGGGACCTTGTTGCGTGGTTTCCCGGATGTCGCTTCGCTCATCCGGGCTACCGACGGCCTCTCGGATCCTGGCGAGATAAATACCGTAAATCAGAAATAATGTAAACGAGTAACTGTCGGCCGAGGGTCGATCAGCCGAACAGCGCGGCGTAGATCACGTAGAGCCAGCCCAGGATGCCATGGATGATCGCCCACAGGATCGAATGGTTCTTGGTGTAAGAGATCGCGATGGCGAGGGCCGAGCCGAAGCCCACGCCATATTTCGCGCCCTCGACCCGAACTCCGTAGTAGCGATTGCCGTTCATGGCCGTCCTCGCTTCCATCGATGCTGCCGGCTTTACGCCTTCCGCACGAACTCCGACTTCAGATTCATCGCGCCGATGCCGTCGATCTTGCAGGCGATGTTGTGGCCATCGGTGGCGTCCTGGAGGCGGATGCTCCTGACCTTGGTGCCGCCTTTGACGACGGATGACGATCCCTTGATCTTGAGGTCCTTGATCACGATGACGCTGTCGCCATCGGCAAGCGCGTTGCCATTGGCATCGCGAACGCCCGCCTCCTGCGCCGCTTCCGAGGCCGCCGCGGTCGACGCGCTCCATTCATGGGCGCATTCCGGGCAGACCCAGAGACCGCGATCCTGGTAGGCATGCTCCGAATGGCAGCTCGGGCATGTCATGGCATCGTCCATCGTCAAACTCATCCCCTTCTTGGCGGGCGCACCGTAGGGGCCGGGGAAGGGAAAGCAAGGGAAATCCGGCCACTGTCCCTCCCATCATCGTGACGCAGCATTTGGCTGATACGGCTTGTGCCCTGCCTCGCGAAACATAGCTGATAGGGAGCGGATTACCGCTTGCCCGCTTTCAGGTAACATCATCGCATGAGCGAAATCGAAACCCTGTTTGGTGTGTTGCGTCAGTCGGCCGACGAAGGCGTCGTCGACATGCTCGAGCGCATGGTGCGGGAGGCGCCGGACCACGCCTTGAACCGCATGAACGCGCTCGACCTCGCCGTGCGTGCCGGCCTCGATGAGGAACGCGTCGTCGCAGGCCTTCTGCACGCGGTGCAGCTCGGCATGGCCGAGATGACCTGGAGCGTGATCTGCCCGAGCTGCGCCGGTGTGCTGTCCGCCAACAAGAGCCTGAAGACCCTCAACAGTCCGCATTATCATTGCGCCTTCTGCGCCGCGGGCTATGAGACGACGCTCGACAATCTGGTCGAGGTGACCTTCACGATCAGCCCGCGCGTGCGCAAGATCGCGGCCCACAATCCCGACGAGCTGCCCTTGGCCGACTACTATCGGCAGATCTTCTGGAGTTCGGCCATCGATCTTCCGCTCGACCTTGAGACGCTGCTGCGCGAGGTTACCCTTGAGACCTTCGATCTGCCGCCGGGCGAGCGGGCCATCCTGTCCCTGCATGTGCCCGAAGGTACGCTGATCGTGTTCGATCCCGTGACGCATACGGCACAGTTCCTCGAGATCAAGGGCGAGGAGACCAGCGAGCGGCAAAACCTCTCGATGATCTTCAACAAGGCCGAGACCCCCGCCGAGGCGGTCACCTTGCGTCCCGGGCCGCTGCGGCTGGCGCTGGACAACCGCACCGACGGGCGCGTGCTGCCGGCGGTGTGGGTCGCGAACAAGGCACTCGATGATCTCCTGACGCGGCGCAAGCCGGCGCTGACGGCAAAGCGTCTCCTCACCAACCAGACCTTTCGCGATCTCTACCGCACCGACACGCTCGCCATCGGCCAGCGCCTGAAGATCCTCAGCCTGACCTTCCTGTTCTCGGACTTGCGCGACTCCACCGGGCTCTACGAGCACGTCGGCGACCTCGTTGCCTTCGATCTCGTCAATGAGCATTTCCGCCTCTTGCAGGAGATCATCGTCTCCGAACGGGGCGCCATCGTGAAGACGATCGGGGACGCCGTGATGGCGACCTTCGAGACGCCCGACCGGGCCATTGCGGCCGCCATCCGCATGCGCGAGGCGATGAGCGATCTCGGCGCCGAGCGCCAGCATCAGGGTCTGCTGCTCAAGATGGGCATTCACGAGGGCTCGTGCCTCGCCGTCACCCTCAATGGCCAGCAGGACTATTTTGGCCAGACCGTCAACATCGCCTCGCGCGTCCAGGGGCTTGCCGCCTCACGCGCGATCGTGGTGACTGAGCCGGTGGTGGATTCTGCCGGCGCGCAGGCCCTGCTCGAAGCGGGCGGCTTGCAGCCAACGCGCCGCAGCGTGACGCTGAGCGGCATCGCGGATCGGGTGTCGGTGTACGAGATCCCCTGAGGGTGGGGAGCAAAACAAAAAGCTCGAAAACAACCCCATGCAAAGTAGCCGGTGGCCGGTGCACGCTGTTTGCGGATTTTTCGAATCCGGTTGACACGTCGGGCAAATCACCGGCGTGATGTCATCATCACGCCATTGCCGACAGCCCGTAGCGCCGCTTTCGGCGCGTCTCGAACCATGAGGCCGAAACCAAAGCCCCTACGCGGCTTTGTTATGTACGGCCGTTCAAAACGGGTGTGATCTCTTTAAGGGTTGCTTTGCAGATCGCGCTGCTTGATGCGGCCGCCGCATTTTGTGCGGCCATTTTTTGAAATCATACTGGAGGCGTCATGCCCGTTGCGCAGAAAACTGTCATTGCCACGCAGTCGCCGCGTGGGTTCATTCTCAGGCATATGACGCTGTTCGCCGCGGCTCTGCTGTTCGTGTTCGTGCTGAGCTTGACCTACGGGCTGGATCTCAGCCCGGGGTTTTTCTGAGCGCGATCGTGCAGGCTCACCAATCCGGATAGCCGTAAGGATCCATCATGTAGGGCGGGGGCATCCAGGGTCCTCGCGGCGGCCTGGATCGCCGGGGTGCGGCTGCTTGTATGTGCGGGCGCGCAGCCACGTCGCTCTCCCTCATGAGGGGCCTGCTGGCGGGTTTCGCAGATGACGCAGCAAGCTGCGCCTGCAGCGCCTGGACCTGCGCGGCGAGGCGCGCATTGTCCCCCGCATCCTTCTCCTGCGCCGTCTTGAGTTGTTGAATGGCGTCGGCTTGCTCGCGAAGCGTTTGCTCGTGACTGCTTTTCAGTTGCTCGAGTTTGTCGTTGATGCTCGCAAGCGACTGCGTGATAGTCTTGAGCGATTGTGCCAGCTCGGCGGATGTCTGGTCGGGCGGTGTGGCGCCGGTTGGAGGAACGCTCCCCGCTTGCTTTTTCGCTTCCTTGTTGGGTTCCTTGGGGACCGGCGGCGCCGGTATAGCCACGGGTGTCTGCTCATCCGCAGCAGCGAGCTGGACTGCTGGCGGCTGCGCCGGACTGCGAACCTCCGATACCTCCGGGGGCGCAACCGAGGCGGGCGGAGCCCATCGTGCCATGATCGCCTTGGCCTCATCGCGATATTGCGAAGCGAAGGCAGCACCGAGGATGCCTATCGCAAGCAACAGGCCAACGAAGGCGCGCAGCATGGGCCGGTCTCCCTTCAGGCCTTGAGGGCTTTGAGGGCGAGCCTTGCTCTCCGCGGCCGGTGCCTTGTCCGGGGGAGGGTCGCTTCGTTCCGCACTGGCGCTTGCCTGCGGCGCTGGCGGGCTATCGGTGCCGCGTTCCAATCCGGAAACCAGTCGGTCCAGCCGCGCAAGTTCTTCATTGGCGCTCTTGATCCGTTCATAGGCCCGCGTCAGCTCGCCGTCGGCGCGCTGCGCGCCTTGCGGTTCATCCGGCTTCGGCTCGTCAGGCTTGGGGTCGTCCGGCCTGGGGTCGTGCGTCTCAGGCACCGATGCGCTCTCCATTCAGTCCCGCGTCAATGGAATGAGTGCGGCAGTCCAAGGTCGTGAAGAGGATAGTTCCCGCCGCCGTCGTGATCAAGACAACGCGAAGGTGAGGGAAAATTTATGGCGGCCCGTGGCGCATGTGCGCGCCCCACGGAGCTGTTCCCCGATCGCTTTGCAGCCGCGCGTTGTCCCCAGGCATCCCTCCAACGTGCTATGCTGTGGCGGGGAGGATGAGCAATGAGAGCCCCTACCGTGATACTCGCCCTGCTTCTTTCAAGTCCGGCCGCCGCCCAGGAGTGCCAGACATGCTCGGCGGTCGACTCCTGCATGAAGGAGTACGTCAAGGGTACGTCGGAGGCCCAAAGGGCCACCAGGCAAGCCATCCGGGATTGGAAGCAGAATCTGGACAGGAAGGCCTCCGCAGAATTGTCCGCCAGGGGCATAAACGCACTGCAAGATACCATGGAGACGCAGGTTCGTTCTGATCTCGATCACCTCAAGGAGTGCCTGGCGAAGATCAGGTAGGGCGAATGCAGGCGGTGGGACGCACGCAGGATGGGTTGAGCCCCCGCGCAACCCATCGTGTTCCCGGCGATTGATGGGTATCCGCCTTCGCTCGTCGCGTTACGGCGGTCAAGTCGCTCCACCCGTCCTCGCGTTGGACTGGACGCGACGCTTGAGTTCATCCAGCCGCAAAGGAGGATCCAATGAAATCGCTTTTGCTGCTCACCGCGAGCGGTCCGCTGCTCATTCTCACGTCGCACGAGTCCCTGAACGACCAGAAACTCATAGAGGTGCTCAGGCACAAGGGGATCGGAAAGTTCGTCGGCTTCGAGGTTCCCTTGGCGCTCGCCAGAGCGCGCTACGGCGGGCACTTTCAGGCGGTCGAAAGCAATCTGCACGAGACCGATGATTTGAGGATCCTCGACTTCAACGGCCAGCGGGTCTTTCAGCTCTTTCGTTTCGATGAATTGGGTTCACCGGCTCTGATAGAACACTTGTGATCCGGTTTTGTCTTGCGGCAGATCCGTTTCGAAAAACCCATCATCCCCCGTGGCGGCGAACGTGGTGGGTTGGGCAGGGCTGTTCCGAAGGGACACCGATTGAGGTACGGTGGAAGCTTGGACCTGAGGAGTCGCCCATGACGTCATATACGGTCGGGTTGAAGCTTGGGATGCGTGCCAAGGCGCTCACGATCGAAGCCGAGGATGCATTGGTCGCGGCGCTGAAGATCAAGCTCGAGAACCCCGAGGCCCTCGTCACCTACGTTCGCAAGTCAAATCGACGCGGCGATCGTCGCCACCCGCACGAAGCGATGCGGGCCAAGAAAACCGTCTAGGCGTCGCCAAGACTTTGATTGCCGTGACGCAGAAGTGGTGGGCACGTCGCTTGCGCTCCTTTGCTCACCCTACAGCGCCTTCGCAAGAAAATAGAACGTTAAGACTTGCTGGTGGCTGATTTTGCGCGATTCCGATTCGTTCTTTGAGAACGAAGCAGAGTCAGATGCAGAACGAATTTCCTGCGTAGCTCGTAGCGCGTAGGATGCGTTGAGCCTTTGCGAAACCATCGTCTTCGTGGCCGGCAATTGATGGGTATCGCTTACGAGCCGTGGATTACGCCCTCGGGCTAATCCACTCTACGCTTTCTGTGGGGAACAGGCCCGGTTGAGAACGTGAACCAGCTCACAAACACGCACCGCAATAGATGATAGTTGGTTATGGATAGCCAGAAGTTGTCGTCTGGCCCTCCCTGAGGATGCAGATGCTGTTGCGATCCTCTATTCTTCGCAAGGTGCGCGCTGCCCTGGTGGTCGTAGGGCTTGTGCTGCTCTGGGGGGCGACTGCTCCAGCGCAACAGGACTTGGGCACCCTGCAGCAGGGCACAGCTGGTAGCCTAAAGCAGCGCAAGGCGAACCTCGAAGTTGCAAAACTTAAGCTTGAGGCCAAAAAGCTTGCTGACGAGTCCTTATTCCTGAACAGATGGGGGCCGACCGTCATTGTAGTGGTTGGCGGTATTCTCGCCGGTGTGCTCAGCGGTATAATTGCCGGTAACGCTGCTATACGGGTGGCTCGCCGAAACGCGCTCAATAATGTGCTGGTAGCTCGCAAGAGTGCTCGCAATAATGTGCGGGTGGCTCGTAAGAATGCTCTCGCTGCTTTACGCGTAGCCCGCCGGAACCAGAAGGCCGATCTGGATCAAGCTACTCACGAAAGAAGATTAGAAAGCTATCCAGACCTTCTGACGGCTACCTCACCATTGGCTATCTATTTCCCTAACCTCGCATTCCCTACCTCGGCCAATGCAGGATCACTCGACCCGCAGACATGCGAGACTATCGGGCGTGCAATCTCGAAGTGGTACTTTGGGTCGGGTCTGCTGTTGAGTGTAGAGTCTCGCGATGCCTACCTTCGGCTGGCGCGTGCCCTCACACTCGCTTCGTGCGCGGAGAAACTGTATGTTCCGCTCTTCCCAAGGGACGCCAAGGAAATAAGTGCCAAAAGCGTTGATGACTACCGTGCGCTTCTTGACATTGAAGAGCCTGACGACGAGACGATCGAGGAATGGGAATTCGGAAACGCGCCGACGACACCGGCTGGCAAAAAGATACTCGAGCTCGACGACTATAAGTTCAAAGACTACGTGTTTCTGCAGACGTTGAGTAGCCGACTTCGAACATTGCTTGCGGAGGATATTCGCAGCCGCCGGCGACCTGCAGGCACAAGCCCTCGAGCCGTCGCCTCGCGTTCTGCAGAGGAAGAGGCTGCCCTTGAAGAGATCGGGACCTCGAGCTCGGCGTAGCCTGCCGGCGGCAGGGATCTCGGGCGGTTTGACACTTGAGCCTACGCAAGTCGGATGCCGTCGGACCAAAGCAGCATGTAGAATGGGCTGAGCCGCTGCGAAACCCATCTTTCGCGTCACTCGCAATTGATGGGGCTCCACCGTCACGGCGGGCATGCTCGTTCAAAGCTCCGCAAGAAAACAGAACGTTAAGACTTGCTGGTGGCTGATTTTGCGCGATTCCGATTCGTTCTTTGAGAACGAAGCAGAGTCAGATGCAGAACGAATTTCCTGCGTAGCTCGTAGGGTGGGCAAAGCGAAGCGTGCCCACCTCTTTGGTCGCCACGATGCAGAAGCGGTGGGCATGTCGCTTGCGCTCCTTTGCCCACCCTACGGCCTGCGAGCTAATTGTCGTCATCCGCCGCAAGGCGCAGAAATTGCCGCTTCATCGCGTTGACCTTGGAGACATAGCCCGCGACGAGATGATCGCCGCAGCGTTCGCCGGCCAACATCTGAAAGTGACGGCGTGCGTAGGCCAGGGCGGGGCCCGCGCCGCAGAGGTGGATCAGCGCGGCCAGATCCTGCTTCTGCTGCGCGCTTGCCTTCACGTCGCCCGCAAGGCCGAGAACCGCCGCTACATTGCGGTCCAGATACACCGATGCCAGCTCGATGGCGTGGCTCGGGATCGCGCGGATATAGAAGCCGGGGAATCTGCAGCCGGTATCCGTGACTGCATTGCCACGGACACAGAACCGCGCGGCCTCGGCGTAGGCCGGATTGGTCATCTGGTAGAGGCCGACGGCGCTGGAGGCAGGCTGGTAAAGCGCAAGGGGATTGAGGCTCAATCGCCAGCGCCAGTAGGTGCGTGCGACCGGATTGCCTGAACTTTCGACCTGCGCCAGCGCGGCCAGCAATTCGGGCGTGATCGTATCGGTGGAAAGGCTGCGGAAGAGCGGCCCGTATTGCCGCCACGTCTCGGCCGGCTCCTTGTCGAGGGAGTTGCCGACAAAGAAGAACAGCTCAGTCGGCTTGCGGACCACGTGATAGACGAGGTTCACGAGTACGACGACCACAAGCAGCATCGCCACGCCACACGCGATCCGAACCATCCGCGGTGCGCGCGCGAATGTCTTTCGTACCCACCGTGCGCCCCGCCGGACGCTGGGAAGGTGAGGGAGGAGGCTGTTGCTTTTCCTTGGCATGGCTTTTGGAGCTAGGGTTAATGCGGCTGGCCCTTGCGACCATCACCTGGCGAAGTCGATGGTATTGCCGTGAAATCTGGCGTCATCACCCCTCCGACACCGTCTTTTTGAGACCCGGTTCCGCGCTCCCCCGACCGATCGAGTCCTTGCGAGAAACAACATGCGTCTGTAGGTTGCGCCGCAGTAGCGTTAATTTTCCGTAAATGGATCGAGTGAAATGACCGCAATTCGGGGCGTGGCGTCGGAAGAGGGTGCGGACCGGAAAATGCCACCGGGAGTACTTTTCGAAGGCCCGATGGTCGACGCCAAGTTTCTCGATTCCTACATTGCGTTCGGCTTCATGGTCGGAGGTTCGATCGCTGCGCTGGTCTGGGCATTCTGGCAAGGCATCGGCTGGGTGGAGGTTTCGGTCTTCGTCGGCATGTTCGTGCTGACCACGGTCGGGATCGGCTTCATGCATCGCTATTTCGTGCACCGGAGCTTCCGATGCAGTCCGGCCATGCGGGCGATCTTCGCCGCGATTGCCACGCTCGCGGTGCAGGGCTCGATCCTGAAGTGGGTGAGCAACCATCGCCGGCACCATCTTCACTCCGACAAGCCCGGCGACGTCCACAGCCCTTACTATGACGGCTCCGGCAACCGCTATGTCAGCTTCGTGAAGGGATTTATGCACGCGCAGGGCGGCTGGGTGTGGGACCAGGCCACCACCGATGGCGAATACTACGCCAAGGATATTCTGGCCGACCCGATCTCCATGTTCTTCACCAGGACACGCTGGTACTGGTACGCGTTGTCGGCGGTGATCATTCCGGGTGCGATCGGCTACGCGTTTGGCGGCGTGCGCACCATGATCGGCTGCATCTTGTTCTCCGGACTGTTCCGCAGCTACGTCATGACGATGGCTACCTCGCTGGTCAACTCGGTCTGCCATAGCGAGGGTCGCTACGGCTACCGCCGCTTCGAGACCACTGATGGCACGACCAACGAGCTGGTGACCACCATCCTCACCTTCGGTGAAGGGCTGCACAACAACCATCATCGGTTTCCGCGGGACGCCTACCTTTCGCACGCCTGGTACGAGATCGACATCAATGGCCTGATCATTCTCGGGCTTGGGAAACTCGGGCTCGTGCACGACATTTTCGGGGCCGGCGCGGGTCGACGGTCATCGCCAGATACGCAGCCCGGCGGTCGTGGGGCCGTCGCCATCGAGACACCATTGGACCGCGTCGCCGAAGACCTAGGCTCGTCCGGCGCAAGGTAGACTTGCCCACTCTTCGCGGAAGCCGAGATTACGGTGCGCGTAATTCGCGCCGTCCACCAAACGTGAGCCGAAGCGCGTAGGGTGGGTTAGCCCTGCGGCTGCGCGAAGCGCAGTCCGCTAGGCGTAACCCACCACTTCTCTCACCGCACGGAAAGCCAAGAGGTGGGTTACGCTTCCGCCTTCGCTCGTTGAGCTTCGGCGGACAGGTCGCTAACCCACCCAATTCTGTTTGAGAATAAAACTTCGGAGGCTGTGTCGGGTTCGTTGTGGCCAGTTCGTCCTCAGGTCGGAACCTAGAGGAGCTCACCACCCAATGGCCAAGCTGATCTTCATCAACCTGCCTGTCAGGGATCTTGCGCGCGCGACCGCTTTTTATGAGGCGATCGGTGCCGTCAAGAAGACGCAGTTTTGCGACGACACGGCATCATGCATGGTATTTTCCGACACGATCCATACGATGCTGATGACCCACGACAAGTATCGGCAGTTCACGACCAAGAAAATTGCCGACGCCAAGACAACCAGCCAGGTCCTGCTTTGCATTTCGGCCGACAGCCGCGCCGAGGTCGACGATGTCGTCACCAAGGCCGGGAGTGCGGGCGGCGTGATCGATCCGTCGCCCAAGGATGAGTACGACTTCATGTATGGCCGCAGTTTCGAGGATCTCGATGGCCATCTCTGGGGCGTGAACTGGATGGATTTCGAGGCGATGACCAGGGCGAGGGAGGCCAGCTCGTAGCTCGTAGGATGGGTTGAGCTCTTGCGAAACCCATCATCTTCGCGCCTGGCAATTGATGGGTATCGTTTCGCTCCACCCATCCTACGGGCTGCACTTTCAGTTGCCAAACGTAGACTGATAGCGAACATTGGCTGCTGATCTCGGCGGGGCATTCATTCGGCCCCGATCGAAGCGATTGTTAAAATATATGGAGCTGGCAATGAATCGTTCGAGCTTGCGGATTTTCGCCCTTGCAGTTGCAGCCATCGTTGTCGCCTCGATCAATCCTGCGTCCGCGCAGATCGTGGCGCTCGGCCATAGCGCTGTTCACGGCAACGTCTCGGAGTCCGAGATGTGGCCCGCCGTGCTGGAGGGACTGCTGCGCGCCAAGGGGTCCCAGGTTCACGTCGCCAATGCCGGCGTCTGGGGCGAGACCACCGATCTGACGCTGGCGCGTACGCCGAGCGCTGTGCCCGCTGGGACGAAGCTCGTCATCCTCTGCGACAACCCGGCCAACGACGTCAGGCACAATATGAGCCCGGTCCAGGCCATGCAGAACATCGCGGCCATCAAGAGCCAGTTGAAGGCCCGCGGCATCCGCGTCGTCGACGTTTGGGGCACCTACATGTCGGTCTGGCGGCAGCCGGGCAGCGTCGGTCCCGACGGACGTCATCTCAGCGTCGAAGGCAACAGGAAGATGGCTGCGGCGGTGGTGGGGATGGTGAGGTAGGCGCGCTTCCCGGATGCGGAGCTGGTGTCCGCCGTTCTGGTCGCTGCGAACGAATTGAATGCACTGTCACCGTCATTCTGGAGCCGGCAATCAATAGCGGCCCCCGCTGCCCTTTTGCTGCGTGATCCAGTCCGACAATGTTTTCGGTGTCGATTTCGCAGTCCGGCCCGGTGATGCCTTCGGATTGTCGCGGACGCCTTTCGTCGGACGGGTGCGCGGCGCTTCCGTTGCGTTGACGCGCTTCGAGGCAGCTGTCGATGCCTCCGCGGCTTCCTTCTCGAGGCGCAACTGTTTCAATCGCGCCATCTTGATGCGCTCAGCCTCGACTTCTGGTCCGTCGGACAGCAGGGGCTTGTGTTGAGCAAGCTCGGCCGGGACCAGGACACCGATAATGGTTGTCTCGCCGAGCGCCTTGCAGGCTTCGAGCCGATGCAGTCCCTCGACCAGAACGAGGCGGTCTCCGTCGAGCCGAACGGAAATGGGGGCCTGTTGTCCGATGTCCAGAATGCTTTCCGCGATCTCCCCGACGGTTTCGGGCCTGATGGCTTTCTTCTGCTTCGTGGGAACGAAGATCTTCTCGATCGGGAAGCTTTCCGGTTTGGGCATAACTTCACTCCGCTTCTACCGGGCCCGTCGGAACCCATGCCGGTGGTGTCTGGAGTTTAGGAGGGAAGGGCTCGACCGCAAAGCCAATTCGGAGGATTACGGTGTGCACCTAATCAGCACCTAGGATGGGTTGAGCCCTTGCGAAACCCATCATCTTCGCGGTTGGCAATTGATGGGTATCGCTTCGCTCCACCCATCCTACGGGCTACGGCGGACAAGTCGCTCCATCCGTCCTACGGGCTCGAAAAAAAATGTAGCCACAAGTGTGAAATAGCACACAGACGGCAGCCGGTCTGTCTGGTTGTGTGACGCGAATGTTGGCCCTGCCTCCAGTACACTCTGTGAGAGGGGCATACAGCAATCTCAGGAGCCTCGTCATATGCGTCCAGAAGCTCACGACCATGCTTTGCAGCTTTCGCATTGAGTCCACCTTGAGCGGGTGAACCAAAGAGGTCGGGTGCGCGCACAACAAGGCGCACAGGGATTTTTCTGGGCCCCGCCGGTGACGGACGGGGCCTTTTCCATTTGTGTCTGCTCACGTCTGCTCGGCGGCGCCTTCGCGTAGAAGGACCGGGGTCATGTGGGAGTATTTTGGACCCGATTTCGCGTTTGACGTGGTGAAGGGAGTGGTCGCCGGAATAGCCTCGATGGCCTTTCAGGTCGTCGCCCCGCGGACCTTTCGTGCCGCGAAGCAGTTTCGCGCGCGCTGGGTTGCGAGGAAAGCTGCGAAGCGAGCGGCAAGGCGGGCACGCCGCGATGCGACGGCGAATGATGGGCAGTGAGAAGAGAATAGCTCGGATGGACTTTTCTGTCGTCGTGGAAACGAAAGAGGTGGGTTCCCGCGTGCGGTGCGAGGTCCGTCGGTTAATACATTGGTCATTCCTTTGCAGTCATTTTCACGGCCTCATTCAACAGGGAGGCACCATGTCTGACGTCACCATTCCCGGCGGAAAAATTCGTTCGTTCGTCGAGCGGATCGAGAATCTGGATACCGAATTGCAGGAGTTGAACGAGCAGAAGAAGGAAGTGTTTTCGGAAGCCAAGGCCGAGGGTTTCGATGTGAAGATCCTCAAGGAGATCATCAAGCTGCGGAAGCAGGACGAGGACGAGCGTGACGAGCGAGAAACCCTGCTTGATCTCTACATGAGAGCGATGGAGACGGCGGCGCCGGAACAGGCGAAAGCGGCGTGAGACGATCGGCTTGATGTGTGAGGAGAGATAGCCGCGATCGGCGGATTGCGGCTATCTCTCCAGCACGTAGGATGGGTTGAGCTTTGGCGAAACCCATCATCTTACCAAGTTTGATGGGTATCGCTGCGCTCCACCTATCCTACGAGCTCGCCTTTGTAGTTCGTTCAAAAACGGCGCTGTGGATGCGATCTTGGCCGTCATTCATTATGAAATAGCAAATGTGCTCCTCGTCTGGTGACACAATGATGTGCCGATTCAGAAGTCCGACGATCTTGTCACGCCATTTTCGGATTTCATCAAACTTCAGTGGTCTATCGCTTTTCAAGATGTTGCGAGCACTACCGCGATGAAGATGCGTGCCAGCGTGCTGGTTGTACAAAGACACAAGCTCGCTCCGCGATAGGAATCCATCTTTCTTGTGAACCCAGCTCGGTGGCGTTGATGGCGCATCTTCATGCTCCAATGCCACGGGGAAGAACTTAGGATGCAGTTTCCCAAGCGTGTTGAAAATCCAGTCCGCCTTATAGGACTTCATAAGGTCGGCGTGCTTGGAAGAGAGGTCACCGTGCACAATGAGGCAACCGATCGCGATTAGCTCACAAATCATCCGGAGCTGCAGAAAGCACAGTTCTTCGGCGACTCGCGAACGCAATGGCACCTTTCGCGCAAGCACCAAATCAATGGCTTCCACGCGGAACTTAATCTCCACAAGGATGCTGCGATAGACCTCCGTCGCCTTCTCATTCATTTGGCACCTCAAAAACGCGATTCTATCGGTCACGTCCCTGGTGCGACCTCAAACGTCATCTCTCCAGAGGGGGTGGTACCGCAAAGTGAAATGCCATGGCTTGCTTCTGAGAAACTAAAAGGCCGCTCCTTCGAGCGGCCTTTGCGTTGTTAATCAAATCATCATCTAGAGGCCTCACGAACACCCCGTCGTGCTGCCACACGTATCGCACTTCATGCACGTGCCATTCCGCACCAGCGTGAAGTTGCCGCACTCTGAGCACATCTCGCCCTCATAGCCCTTGGCCTTTGCTTCCGCGCGGCGCTCGGCCTTGGTGGGGACGACCGTTTGCGCGGTGCCGGCCTTGCTCCACTGGAGCTGCTCGAGCTTCTCTGTTGGAGAGAGGTCGTGGCTGGCTTCCTGCTTCAGAGCGACGGCGCCTTCGATCGTATCGCCGGCGCGGGCCGCGCCGTGCAGTGCGGTGACGCGGTGGCCGCCGGCGGGGGCGCTGTCGTTGCCGGAGGAGACCGCGGCCGAGCCGCCGCGCATCACGACCAAATTGTCCGTGCGGGAGCGGGTGAGGCCGCGCGAGACCAGCTTGGTCGCGTGGTGGCCGCCCTCGTCGTCCGGCTCCTTGCCTTCCTCGACGCCCTTGCCGAGCGCGTCGAAGCTCGTCTCGTTGGGATCGACGTGGGCGAGGTCGAAGCGGGATAGGTAGCTGACCGCCAGCTCGCGGAAGACGTAGTCGAGGATCGAGGTCGCGTACTTGATGCTGTCGTTGCCCTGCACGGGGCCCGCCGGCTCGAAGCGGGTGAAGGTGAAGGCATCGACATATTCATCGAGCGGTACGCCGTATTGCAGACCGAGGGAGACCGCGATCGCAAAGTTGTTGATGAAGGAGCGCAGCGCTGCGCCTTCCTTGTGCATGTCGATGAAGATCTCGCCGAGACGGCCGTCGTCATACTCGCCGGTGCGGAGATAAACCTTATGCCCGCCGACGACCGCCTTCTGGGTGTAGCCCTTGCGGCGATCCGGCATCTTCTCGCGCTCGCGCATGACGATGATGCGCTCGACGAGCTTCTCGACGATCTTCTCGGAGACCTGGGCGGCGCGTGCCGCCATCGGCTTCTCGTAGATCTGCTCGACCACATCGTCCTCGTCCTCATCATCGCTGATGAGCTGCGAGTTGAGCGGCTGGCTCAGCTTCGAGCCGTCGCGGTAGAGCGCGTTGGCTTTCAGGGCGAGTTTCCACGACAGCATGTAGGCGGACTTGCAGTCCTCCACCGTGGCGTCGTTCGGCATGTTGATGGTCTTGGAGATCGCACCCGAGATGAAGGGCTGCGCCGCTGCCATCATGCGGATGTGGCTCTCGACAGACAGATAGCGCTTGCCGATCTTGCCGCAGGGGTTGGCGCAGTCGAACACCGGATAGTGCTCGGCCTTGAGGTGCGGCGCGCCTTCCACCGTCATCGCGCCGCAGATGTGGACGTTGGCCGCCTCGATCTCGCGCTTGGTGAAGCCGACGGCCTGGAGCAGGTCGAAGCCGGGGGCTGCGATCGCTTCCGCGCCGATGCCGAGCTGGTCGCGGATGAAATCCTCGCCAAAGGTCCACTTGTTGAAGGCGAACTTGATGTCGAAGGCGGTCGGCAGGGCCTTTTCGACCTTGGCGATCGCTTCATCCGTAAAGCCCTTGGCCTTCAGCGTCGAGGCGTTGATGCCGGGGGCGTTGGAGAGCGAGCCATGGCCGACGGCGTAGGCTTCGATTTCCGCGATATCGCTCTCGCGATAGCCGAGCGCGCGGAGCGCTGCGGGGACCGCGCGGTTGATGATCTTGAAGTAGCCGCCGCCGGCGAGCTTCTTGAACTTCACCAGCGCGAAGTCGGGCTCGATGCCGGTCGTGTCGCAATCCATGACGAGGCCGATCGTGCCGGTTGGTGCGATCACCGTGGTCTGGGCGTTGCGATAGCCGTGCTGCTCGCCGAGCTCGAGCGCCGCATCCCAGGCTGCCTGCGCATGCGCGATCAGGTCGGCTTGCGGGCAGGAGGCGTGGTCGAGCGGCACCGGGTTGACGCTGAGCGCCTCGTAGCCGGAGGCTTGGCCGTGCGCGGCGCGGCGGTGGTTGCGGATGACGCGCAGCATGTGCGCAGCGTTCTTCTTGTAGCCGGGGAAGGTGCCGAGCTCGGCCGCGATCTCCGCCGACGTCTTGTAGGTGATGCCGGTCATGACGGCGGTCAGCGCGCCGCAGAGCGCACGGCCTTCCTTGGAGTCATACGGCAGGCCCATGGTCATCAAGAGGCCGCCGATATTGGCGTAGCCCAGGCCCAGCGTGCGGAACTCGTAGGAGAGCTCGGCGATCGCGCGGGACGGGAACTGCGCCATCATCACGGAGATTTCGAGCACCAGGGTCCAGAGCCGGCAGAGATGCTCGTAACCCTCGACGTCGAAGTGCTTGGTCGTCGTGTTGTAGAACGTCAGCAGGTTGGCGGAGGCGAGATTGCACGCCGTGTCGTCCAGGAACATGTATTCCGAGCACGGATTGGACGCGCGGATGTCGCCGGACGCCTTGCAGGTGTGCCAGTCGTTCATCGTGGTGTTGAAGTGCAGGCCCGGGTCGGCCGATGCCCAGGCGGCGTAGCCGATCTTCTCCCAGAGGTCGCGGGCGCGCAGCGTCTTCGTCACCTTCTTGTTGGTGCGGCCAATGAGGCTCCAGTCGCCGTCGGTCTCGACCGCGCGGAGGAAGTCGTCCTTCAGCGAGACCGAGTTGTTGGAGTTCTGGCCGGAAACCGTGAGGTAGGCTTCCGAGTCCCAGTCGGTATCGTAGATATCGAACTGGATGTCCTTGTAGCCCTGCTTGGCAAACTGGATCACCCGCTTGATGTAGTTGTCGGGCACGAGGCTGCGGCGCGCCAGCTTGATTTCGCGACGGAGGGCAGGGTTCTTCTCGGGGTCGAAGCAGTCATCGCCCGAGCCTTGGCAGTTCACGCAGGCCTTCAGCACCGCCTTGAGGTGCTTCTGGTTGATCTTGGATCCCGTGACGAGGGCGGCGACCTTCTGCTCCTCCTTCACCTTCCAGTCGATATAGGTCTCGATGTCGGGGTGATCGACGTCGACCACGACCATCTTCGCCGCGCGGCGGGTGGTCCCGCCGCTCTTGATCGCGCCTGCCGCGCGGTCGCCGATCTTGAGGAAGCTCATCAGGCCCGACGAGCGGCCGCCGCCGGAGAGCTTTTCGCCTTCGCCGCGCAGGCGCGAGAAGTTGGAGCCGGTGCCGGAGCCATATTTGAACAGGCGCGCCTCGCGGACCCAGAGGTCCATGATGCCGCCCTCGTTGACGAGGTCGTCACCGACGCCCTGGATGAAGCAGGCGTGCGGCTGCGGATGCTCGTAGGCGGACTTCGACTTGGTCAACTTGCCGGTGAAGGGGTCGACGTAATAGTGGCCCTGGCCGGGGCCGTCGATGCCATAGGCCCAGTGCAGGCCGGTGTTGAACCATTGCGGCGAGTTCGGCGCGACCATCTGCATGGCGAGCATGTAGCGGAGCTCGTCATAGAAAGTCTGGGCGTCCTCGTCGGAGGAGAAGTACTTGCCCTTCCAGCCCCAATAGGTCCAGCAGCCGGCGAGGCGGTCGAAGACCTGCTTGGCGCTGAGCTCGCTGACGTAGCGCTCCTTCTCGGGCAGCGCGGCAAGCGAGTCGGTATCAGGCACGGAGCGCCACAGGAACGAGGGGACGGATTCCTCCTCGACCTTCTTCAGGCGCGCGGCGACGCCGGCTTTACGGAAATACTTCTGAGCCAGCACATCGGAAGCGACCTGCGACCACTCGGTCGGCACTTCGACGTTGTCCAGCTTGAACACGACCGAGCCGTCGGGATTGCGGATCTCCGACGTGGTCAGGCGGAATTCGATCCCGGCGTAAGGGGATTGTCCTGCAGTGGTGTGGCGCCGCTCAATTTTCATAGTTTGCCCCGTCCTTTTCTGACCGGATCCGCCTTCGTTTGGGCGTCCCGGGTAGTTGTTCTCACGCGACTCCTCCCGGCCGTTTCGGCTTTAAGGCTTCGCAAGCTCAGCCGGTGGATCCGGCCCTGTTTCTCCCGACGGAAGGACCAGTACCGAAGCACCGATCATCCCCCGGCATGTCCACCCGCACCCGCCCCCAAGGGGATGCGCGCGACATGCGTTCAACGCCACCACACTACGCTTGCTCCGGGCCTGTCTCGGCCCGTTCGAGCGCCCCGTAAGAGTCAGCAAATCAAGGGCAGACAAGCCCTTCACCCGCTGCCCCCTTCGGCTGGCGGAGTGGTCATTTGCGAGGACCCTTTGGGGAGTGACCGGCGGGACGCAAACACACTCGCGCCGAACGGACCGAAAGCTAGGACTCTCCGTTGCGCACGTCAAGAACTAGTGCGAGTTCCTGAATCAAATACTAAATATGGTGGAAAGACGGGGATAACAGGGGTCGGAACCGCGCCTGTTGTGGAGGCAAGTATCAGTGAGTCCTGAGAGATTCCCAACCGAAAATATTTGTGTCTGGTGATGCCCGGCCGGCTTCGTCCCGCTGTTCACAGGGCCCGTTTATTTTTGGCCGGAGGCATTGCGTCAGCAGGACTCACGTAGTGCTACGGAACGTACAGGCAGCCATGCCCGCCCAGGTGGTGGTCCGGCGCGCCGATCCGCGCCAAGGTGGGGCCGTTTCCGCCGGGTTACCACATGCATGATTCGACAAAGCGGGGGATGCGGACGCGCATCGCCCCGGCTGGCCTGATGTTCCTCGCCATCACTTCGGTGGGCTGGGGCTTCAACTGGCCGGTGACCAAGTTCCTGCTCTCCGAACTGCCGCCGCTGACGTTGCGCGGCGTCACCGGCGTGCTCGGGGCGCTGCTGCTCGCAACTCTGGCCGTGATCCGCCGGGACAGCCTGAGGATCGCCCCCGGAATATGGCCGCGGCTTCTGGTCGCGGCGCTCCTCAACGTCACCGGCTGGATGGTGCTGATGGGGCTGGCGCTGTTGTGGCTGCCGGCGAGCGAAGCGGCGCTGATCGCCTACACCATGCCGGTCTGGGCCTCGCTCTTCGCCTGGCCGGTGTTAGGGGAGCGGCCGACGCTTCTGCGCACCATCGCGCTGGTGATGGCGTTCGCAGGCCTGGCCTCGATCATGGGCGGCAATGGCGTCTCCGCAAGCGTGGAGAAGCTGCCGGGCATCATCATGGCGCTCGGCGGCTCCATCGGCTTTGCGGTCGGCACGGTCGTCTCAAAGAAATATCCGATCCATCTGCCGCCGATCACGGCGGCCGCCTGGCAGATCGGCCTCGGCTGCCTGCCGGTTGCGATCGTGGGCCTTGCGCTGGAGACGACGCATCTGTCGCAGGTGACGCCGGTCGGCTGGGGCCTGCTGGTCTATTCGGTTGTCGGGCAGTTCTGTATCGCCTACGTCAGCTGGTTCGCCGCGCTGTCGCGCCTACCTGCCTCGGTTGCCGCGATCGGCACCATGGCCGTGCCCGTCATCGGCGTCGTGACCTCGGCGCTTGCGCTGCACGAGCCGCTGGGCGCGGGCCAGATCGCCGCGCTGGCCTTCACGCTGGCCGGCGTCGTGCTGGCGACGCGTTAGCGTTGTGAGTCCGACAGTCTATTCCGTCATTCCGGGGGCCCGAGCGGAGCGAGGGGGCCCGGAATCCATCGAGCCGCAGAGTACGTGGGTGAATGGATTCTCAGATGCGCAATTGCGCATCATAGCTCGCGACTGCGTCGCGCCCCGGAATGACGTCCAGGAGACGTCAGAGACACGGCGCTAGCTCACGTCTTCCTTGCCGAGCGCCAGGCGGATCATTTCGGCGAGCTGGTTGCGGCGATAGGGCTTGGTCAGCAGCAGCACGCCTTCGTCGAGCTTGCCCTGGTGGACGATGGCGTTGTCGGTATAGCCGGAGGTGTAGAGCACCTTGACGCCTGGCCGGCGTTTTTCGACTTCCAGCGCAAGCACGCGTCCGCTCATACTGCCGGGGATGACGACGTCGGTGAACAAGAGATCGAACGGCTCGCCGCGGTCGACGAGCGCGAGCGCCGTGCGGCTGTCGGCGGCGGCGATGGTCTTGTAGCCGAGGCTTTGCAGCTGCGCGGTGACGAAGTTGCGCACGAGATTGTCGTCCTCCACGACCAGGATGGTCTCGGCGCCGCCGGTGGCCGCCGGCGCCGCGCTGGTCGTCGTCTCGCTCGCGCCTTCGCCGGGCGGCAGATAGAGCTTGATGGTCGTGCCGTGGCCGGCCTCGCTGTAGATCTTGATGTGGCCGCCGGACTGCTTGACGAAGCCGTAGACCATGGACAGCCCGAGGCCCGAGCCCTTGCCAATCTCCTTGGTGGTGAAGAACGGCTCAAAGGCCTTTTCCTGCACATCCAGCGGCATGCCGCTGCCGGTGTCGCTGACCGCGAGCATCACATAGGCGCCGGGCGTGACGTCGGGGTTCGCCTGCGCGTAGGTCTCGTCCAGCGTCACCAGACGCGTCTCGAGCAACAGCTTGCCGCCCCCGGGCATGGCGTCGCGGGCGTTGATCGCCATGTTGAGCACGGCGTTGGTCAGCCGCGACGGATCGATGTGCGAGGTCATCGGCCCCCGTTCGAGCGCGGTCTCGATCTGGATCTGCTCGCCGAGCGCGGGACGCAGAAGCTTTGCACTGTCCGATATCACCGTGTTGACGTCGACGTTGCGCGGCTCCAGCGGCTGCTTGCGGGCAAAGGCGAGCAGGTGCTGGATCAGCTCGGCGCAGCGCTGCGCGGCATCGTCGATCAGCCGCGCCATGCGCTGCAGCTCTGGTTGCTTCTTGAGGCTGTCGACCAGCGTCTCGGTATTGCCCGAGATCACCGTCAGCATGTTGTTGAAGTCGTGCGCGACGCCGCCGGTCAGTTTGCCAATGGCGTCTAGCTTCTGCGACTGGTGCAACTGCCGCTCGGTCTCGCGCGAGAGGGTCGCATCGTGATAGACCAGCACCGCGCCGGAGATCGCCTTTTGCGCATCGCGCATCGGCCGCCCGCTGATGAGGAGATGGCGCACGGGACTGTCGTCGTGCGGGCGGACGATCATCTCCATCTCTTCGAACTCGTCGCCGCGCAGCACACGCGCCGACGGCAGCTCCTCAGGGATGAGCGGCGTCACGCCGTCGCCATGGAACACGTCCGACATCGCGCCCAGGCTCGTCAGGTTCATCCCGGCGCGATGCAGCAGGATGCGTTCCGCGGCGGGATTAGACAGAAGGACGTTGCTGTCCTTGTCGATGACGAGCACGGCTTCCGCCATGCTGTGGAAGGTGCTTTGCAGCACGTTCACCGAGATGCGGAGTTCGTCGTGGGCGGTGACGAGGTGCTCGGTTCGCTCGGCGACCGCCGCCTCCAGCGCCTCGTTGGCAGCCCGGGTCTCATGCAGCGTGCTTTGCAGGGCGACACTGCTGCGCCGGGTTTCGCGCAACAGCAGCGCGACCAGCAACAGGATCAGCACCGCGCCGGCGACGTCGATGCCGAGGAGGACGATGCCGGTGCGGCGCGACTCCACCGCGCGTGAGGCGAGCTGCCGCTCTTCCTCCGCGGTCAACCGGTCGAGATTTGCCGTAACCACCTCCATAGAGCCTCGGCCTTCCGCCTTGCCCTGGAGCGCAGTGATGCCGTCCCCGTCGTTCGCGGCGCGCAGCCGCATCGCTTCGGCTGCGATATCGAGCCGCCGTTGGATCAGCGGCTCGGTCGCCTCAAGCAGCGCGACCTGATCGGGATTGTCGCGGAGCGCGCGCCTGAGATCGGCGAGCGCAGGCGCGATGGCGCCACGTGTCGCCTGGAACTCGTCGTTGAAGGACGCGCTGCGATAGAGCTCATAGCCACGCGCCGCACTTTCGGCGCGGCGAATGAGGAGGCGCAGATCCGAGATCTTCTTCAGTGCCCCGACCGTGTGGTTGGCCCACGTCGTGTCGAACCGCGACTTCACGTCGAGTCCGATCGAAGCCGCAGTGATGATCAGGAGGATCGCAAGTCCGGCACCGAGAATGACGCGCTGCGAGGCAATCAAGGGGATTTGTTGTCCTTCACCGGTGTTGCCTCGCCGAGGCACTCCTTGATTGCATTCAGCAGCGTGTCCGGCGTGAACGGCTTGCGCAGGCAGCGCGTCGCGCCGAGCTCGAGCGCCATGCGGAGAAAATCGGGCGAGGGCGATGCGGAGGAGGCAAAGGCGTAGCCGGACATCGCGATCAGCGGGATCGTCGGCGCACGCTCATGGAAGATGCGGATCGACTCGAAGCCGCGCATATGCGGCATGAAGATATCGACCAGCATCGCGTCGAAGGTCTGCTGCTCCAGCGCAGCCAGCCCAGTCTCGCCGCCGTCAGTTAACGTGACGTCGAAGCCCTGGCGTTGGAGGAGGACCTCGATGGTCGCGCCGACCATCGGATCGTCATCAACCACGAGAATACGCGGCATGACTCTGCCTAACCAATCGAAGTCCCCATAGTCTTTGCTGATATAGGCGAATCGTGGATCGGGTCAATTTTGGATTGGATCAGGACAGATATGCACGGTGAAGTGCATAAAACGCACGATGTATGGCGTTCGTGTGAAAGTGCACGCCGGGCGAAACCACAACTTCAAAAAGGCGCCACCTGAAAGCGGCGCCTTTTCGATCAAATTGGAGCAATGCAACTAACCGGCTCTAGGGGCAGGGATGTCGCAGACCGTCATAGCCGAGATAGGTGCCTGACGCGGGGTCATAGGACCTGTAGCGCTGGGCGCAATAGGCTGCGGAATCGCCGCCAGTGTCGGGCACAACGGCAACGCTCGGGCCGGTGTCATAATAGTAATCGTCGTCGCCGTAATAGTAGGGGTCGTTGTAATACGGGCCGCCGGAATAGGCGTATGACCCGAGCGCCCCGATCGCGGCGCCTGCGGCCACGCCGGGCCAGAACCCGCCACCGCGATGGTGCCAGCCGCCGCCACGCCAGTTGCCGCCGTTCCAGTTGCCGGCCGGCGCGCCGGCTGCAACACGGCCGCCTCCGCTGAAGGCCGGCGCAGAGACGCCGGGACGAACGGCTGTGGAGGCTGCGAAATTGCCCCCGCCACCGCGCACCGCGCCACCACCGCTAAATCCGCCACCACCGCTAAATCCGCCGCCGCCCATTCGAGCTCCGCCACCGCCGCCTCCGATGGCGGCGTGTCCGCCGCCACCGCCACCGCCGACGGCCTGAGCGCGGGATTGGGCAAAGCTGGCGGCTGGTGTCACCAGCGGGAGAACCAGTGCCAGCGCCGCCGTGGCAGTCAAAACTCTGAGATTGTTCATATTCGGCTCCTTTTCCCGAAATCAAACTGCTCAAGCAGGCAAGTGGTTCCAGGGCGCCCGCGAGGTTTGCGTGGGAAGCGCAGGATTCCAGCGTGCGTCTGTACCCGGCATGAACGGATCGCGTCCGCCTTGCGGCGGATCAGCGCATCGCGGATGTCCCATCCGCAGTGCGGCAACTGGACAAGTCCGCTTCCGGATGGCATCAGGACCCCACGAAGCAGGGCCTTGCCGCATGAAACAATTCTTCCTCAAGCTCTTCACCTGGTGGAACAGCCAGACCTTTGGCACGCAGCTCTGGACCTGGCGGTTCGGCGAGCTGGTCGGCGAGGACGAGCAGGGTAACCGCTACTATCGCACCCGCGGCGGGGTGATCGATCCGACGCTCGGTTTCGAGCGGCGCTGGGTGATCTATAACGGCTATGCCGAAGCGAGCCGGCTGCCGCCGGGCTGGCATGGCTGGATGCATCACGTGGTCGACGTGCCGCCGACCGAGCTCAACCACAAGCCGCGCGAGTGGGAAAAGCCGCATCAGCCGAACCTGACCGGCACGCCCAAGGCCTACCGGCCTTCGGGCTCGACGCTTGCGAGCGGCAAGCGCCCCAAGGCGACCGGCGACTACCAGCCCTGGACACCCGGCTAGACCGGCAAATTCCGCCGATCATTGGCGCTGGATGCATTCGCATCCAGCGATCGCTGCTGTGAACAACGGGAACAGCGGGGATGCCGCATGCGCGGCCGTTGCGCTTCCGCGAGCGATGCGGCTCAATGAACCCATCTTACGGAGATGGGAGACCATCGCGTACGGTTCGGGCAACAGTTCGCGACTGTCCCGAAATGCAGCGGCTGCCGAAAAGGACTCGATCGGGAGATAGGCCCCCGGTCTTGAAGCTCCGAAATCGCCCGTTGGAATGTGCAGCTGCCGTAAGACAGGAAAGGCCGCCCGGGAAACCAGGCGGCCTTTTTCTGTTGCGATCAATCACATCACCCTGGCTGCCGCCTGCTTGGCGGCTTCGATGCGGCGTGCCTGCGAGGGCGCGATGCGTTCCTTCATCAGGGCGAGCACTTCGGCAGGCGCGGTCTCCGGCGAGCCGGCGTTGAACGGCGGCGCTGGATTGTATTCGAGGCGGAGCTGGATCGCTTCCGCCATGGTGCGGTCGACCAGGATGGAGACAAGTGTCAGCGCGAAATCGATTCCGGCGGTGACGCCGCCGCCGGTAATCCGGTTGCGGTCGATGCAGACGCGTGTCCGCGTTGGCGTCGCACCGAATAACGGCAGCACCTCCATCGCGCTCCAATGGGTGGCGGCGCGATAGCCCTTCAAGAGGCCGGCCGCGCCCAGCACCAGCGAGCCCGTGCACACCGAGGTGACGTATTTGGCGCCCACGGCCTGCCTGCGCAGGAAATCGAGCACCTCCTCGTCATTGACGAGTGCATCGGTGCCGAAACCGCCGGGCACGCAGATCACGTCGAGTTGCGGGCAGTCTTCGAAGGTGGTGGTCGGCGTCAGCGTCAGCACGGAATCGCTCGGGACTGGCTCGATCCGCTTCCAGATCAGGTGCACCTCGGCGGCGGGCACGGAGGAGAACACCTGCACGGGACCGGTGAGGTCGAGCTGGGTGACGCGCGGAAAAACCAGGCATCCGATTCTAAGCGGTGACGACATGAGAGGCTCCAGACAATCAGCTTGACGGGCCGACGATGCCATGATGCGCTTAGGTCAGAAATGGCATAATTCCCTCATTTTCGGACATGGCGGGTTGAGCCCATGATCGGCGTCCTGATCTTCCCCGACTTCCAGTTGCTCGATGCGGCGGGCCCGATCTCGGTATTTGAGATCGCAGCGCGCTATTCGAAGATTGTGCCTGCCATCCGCGTGCTGGCGCTGAACGCCGGGCCCGTGCGCAGCTCGTCCGGCGTCGAGATCATGGCGCACGATTTCAAATCGGCCAATGCGGTCACGACATTGATCATCGCGGGCGGCGAGGGCGTGGCAGGCGCGGCGCGCTGCCCGGCAACGTTAGCCTTCGTGCAGCGGCTGGCGAAGCGCGGCGTGCGCGTCGCCAGCGTCTGCTCCGGTGCCTACGTGCTGGCGGAGGCGGGCCTGCTCGACGGCAAGCGCGCGACCACGCACTGGGGCCGCACCCGCGATTTCGTCGCGCGCTATCCCAAGGTGAAGCTCGAGCCCGACCAGATATTCACCCGCGACGGCGACGTTTGGACCTCGGCCGGCATCTCCGCCGGCATCGATCTAGCTCTGGCGATGGTGGCCGAAGACCATGGCGAGGCGGTCGCACAGGACACCGCGCGCCAGCTCGTGCTCTACCATCGCCGCAGCGGCGGACAGTCGCAATTCTCCTCGCTGCTCGAATTGAAGGCGCCGAACGGCCGCTTCGGACCGCTGCTCGCGTGGGCGCGCGAGAACCTCGATACGCCCTTGACCGTCGAGGATCTCGCCGAGCGCGCCAATATGAGCGCCCGGCACTTCGCGCGCGCCTTTGCCGCCGAGACCGGCTCGACGCCGTCAAAGGCGATTGAGCGCCTGCGCGTCGAGGTGGCGCGCGAGCGCGTGCAGTCATCCAGCGAAGCGATCGAGCTCGTCGCGCAATCGACCGGCTTCCGCGATCCTGAAAGGATGCGCCGCGCCTTCATCCGCGCCTTTGGCCAGCCGCCGCAATCGCTGCGGCGCGCGGCGCGGGCGAGTTAGCGTGTCGTTTCGGCGGCTGCGGCGGTCGCGGCTGTTTGCGACTGTGCCGTCAAACGTCGCGCGATCGGCGTCAGCATCTGCGGCGCGACGTAGTAGGGAAACTGGGTGAGGGCGAAATAGAGCCAGGTCACGCCGGGCAGCGTTCCGGCAGTCGCCGCCAGCATCAGCCCGATATTGCGCTGCGACACCATCAGGCCAAGCGCGAGCGCCTGTTCGTAGCCGATGCGGCGGAATAGCAGCGTCGTGACGACCAGCAATGCGAAGAAGATCGCGAAGGCGAGCAGCGCAATAGCGATCGACAGCAGGGGATCGGCGAGGAAGTCGGCGATCACATTGCCCATCACGGCCGCGACGAAGACGAGCAGGATGATGATGTTGATGCCGTCGATCGGCCGGCGGTGACGCTGGATCGCGTCCGCGCCGACCAGCCAGCGGATCACGGTTGCGGCCATCAGCGATCCGGCAAGGATCGCGAGTAGTTTGGCGCCGAGCACAAGTGGCGAGATGCTGAGCGTTCCGCCGAGGAAGAGTGCGGCGAACAGTGACGCAGTGAACGGCACCAGCGCCGTGGAGGTCACCAGCGTGACTAGCACCAGCGTGGCATCGAGGCCCATCAGCGCCGCGATCGCGGGGGAGGCCATCATCGGCGAAGCGATGCCTTGGAGCATCAGGGCGAGGAACAGCTCGGGCGAGCGGGCGTCGAAGCCCGAAATATGCGCCGTGAGGCCAAAGATCAGGGGAACGCCGATCGTCGTCCAGGCGGTGGCCGCGACGATCAGCGCCGGCCGGCGCAGATGCGCGCGCAGCGCGGCGAGGTCGACGCGCATGAAGGAGATCACGAGCAGGAGGAAGATCGCCTCGGTTACGAAGGGACGCAGCACCGCGCCGAGCGGCGGGATCGCGATCCCGAACAGCACCAGCGCCGCCACCGCGCGGGTACCCTGATCGCCGAGCCATGCCAGCCATCGCACGGGAGCGGCCAAGGTGCGTTGCAGGCTGGGGGGCATGTGAACTTCCAGGGGAGGGGCGTCTCGCGCGAAGAGGTTGAGGCGATTTGCGGAGTGCAACTCTTGAGGCACTGGCCTCGCTGATCAAAGTAGCAAGTGATTACCGGTATTGCGAGAGCTGTAGCCCGAATGGAGCGCTGCGTAATCCGGGGCCGGGACCAATGACGACAGCCCCGCATTCCGCCTCGATCCATGCGGGCTACGACATCGTCTTCAGCCCAACTTCTTCAACCACGCGCCGATCTCTTCGGCTGCGACATCGGCCTGCGGCAACAGTTTGCCCATCGTGAAGAACCCGTGGAATTGGCCGGGGAAGTGGCGATAGCTGACGGGCACGCCGGCCAGCTTCAGGCGTTCTGCGTAGTCACGGCCTTCGTCGCGCAAGGGATCTGCGCCGGCTGTGAGCACATAGGCCGGCGGCAGGCCATTGAGCGTGGTGGCCCGGACTGGCGAGGCGCGCCAGTCGTGCGTGTCGGCCGCGCCGTTCAGATAATGGTTTCGGAACCAGCGGACAACAGAATGGGTGAGGAGCAGGCTGGTCTCGGGCTCGCTGTGAGAGGGATGCGTCATCGCGAAATCGACGGCGGGATAGATCAGCACCTGGCCTGCGAGGCCGACGCCGTTGCCGTCCCGGGCGGCGATGGCGACCACGGCGGCGAGATTGCCGCCGGCGCTATCGCCGCCGACGCAAAGGCGCGATGCATCGATGCCAAGCGTGCTGGCGTTCGCGGCAATCCAATGCGTCGCTTCGATGGCGTCGTCGACGGCGGCGGGAAACTTGTGCTCGGGCGCGAGGCGATAGTCGACGGAGATCACGATCAGCTCGCCCGCGACGGCGAGCTTGCGGGCTGCGACGTCATGGGTGTCGAGATCGCCGATCACCCAGCCGCCGCCATGGAAGAACACCAGGGCCGGCGACAGACCGTCACGGCGGCGCAGCCTCATTGGCACGTAGAGGCGGGCAGGGATCGTGCCCTGCGGCGCCGGGATCGCAACGGCTTCGACACGTGCCAGTTCTGGCGGCTCGGGATTGGTCGCGAACCCCGATCGCGAATAGTCCGCGCGGGCTTCTGCTGCGGTCAGCGTTTCATAGGGCGGGCGATTGGCTTCGAGGAACGCCCGGTAGACGGCGGCGGCATCGGGATCGAGGACGACTGGCATGGGAGGAGGCCCTGCGAGGATTTGGCAGATGGGCGTTTTCGAGGCTCTTGTCGGAGGCGCCCGAAAAGGGGCCACCATGGCAACTATCCCATCTGGTCGAGGGTCTGGCCAGCCAGGGACCGGGAAGGGCCCGGCAGGCGAGGGGGAAACCGCCCTTTCCCCGCCGTATTCGGCGTGTTAACCGGATGGTCTGCGAGCGGCCGTAACCCCCTGTACAATGCTCGAGAAACCCGATTCGCTGTTGAAGCCGCGCGAGATGTCTCGAAACCTGATCCTGACCGGCCTTGCGGCGCTGTTTGCCGCCACAGCGATGACCGTCTCGCCTCCGGCGCAGGCGCAGATCGGTACCATCTTCTCCGATCCGCCGCCGCTGCGGCCGCCTGGCAGCATTCCGCGCGGCAACCAGCCGCAGCAGCAGATGCCTGATGATGACGAGGAGGTGCCGGAGCTGCCGCCGCAGGGCCGCGTGCTGCCGACACCCAACCGTCCCGTCCCCCGCCAAGGCAATGCTTTGCCGGGGCCGGTGGAGACGCAGCCCTTGGCGCCGCCGCCGGGAAGTACCGTGCTGCCGCAGAACCAGCAGCCCTCCATCGCGGTCGCGCCGCCCAATCCTCAAAGCCCCCCGCCGCAGCCGGGCGCCAATCCGACGCTGCCGGGCTTGCCGCCCGGGCAACGCCAGCCCAAGGGAACACCGCAGAACGGCGTGCCGCAGACGCCGGCGAGCCTTCAGCCGGGCGATGAGGTCGTCACCGAGCCGCCGGCGCAGAAGATCGTGAACAAGAAGGCGACTTTCTCCGGCCTCGACAAGATCACCGGCCGCATCATCAATTTCGACGAGGAGATTGGCGAGACCGTGCAGTTCGGCGCGCTGCGCGTCAAAACCGACGCCTGCTACACGCGGCCGGCAACGGAAGCCGCCAATACCGACGCCTTCGTCGAGGTCGACGAGATCACGCTGCAGGGCGAGGTGAAGCGGATTTTTTCGGGCTGGATGTTCGCCGCAAGCCCCGGCCTGCACGGCGTCGAGCACCCGATCTACGACATCTGGCTGACCGACTGCAAAGAGCCGCAGCAGACGATCGCGACGGCAGCGCCGGATCCGGCGAGCAAGCCGGCCACGCCACCGCCGCCCCCGGCACAGAAGAAGGCCGCGCCCAAGCAGGCCGTGCAGCAGCAGCGTCCGCCGCAGCCGCCGCCGCAACAGCAGCAGGCGCCTCCACCACCACCGCAGCAGCAGCCGGGCCTCTTCGGGCTCCCGGGCTTCGGCCGGAATTAGTTTCCTGATATTTGCTGTGCTTCCGACACGGCCGGGAAGCAAACCTGTCTGGCTTCGCAGTTGGCCAAGACGGCATTGTTCGCGATAGATCGCGAACGACAGGCCGCCGCTTCGCGCTCCACTCATTACTGAATAACAATGCGGCGCCGGGGCCCTAAAGCGCGATGAGATTAGGATGAATCATTACCGCGCTTTAGGTTGTTGTTTGAGCATGATCTTTTCGGAAAACCACTTCGCACTTTTCCGGATCATGCTTTAGCTTTTCGTCGCAATGATCTCGAGAGCGCGCGCGCCGGGGATCGCGTCACCAGGCAACTTCAGGAAGTCGGCAGGTTCGCCCGCCAGCGCCTTGTCGAGCAGGGCGGTGTAACGGCGCCTGGAAATCTCGACCGCGCCGAAGCTGCGCAGATGCTCGGTCACGTATTGCGTGTCGAGCAGCTCGAAGCCGCCGTAAATGAGTCGCGCCACCAGATGCACCAGCGCGATCTTCGAGGCATCGCGCGCGGTGTGAAACATGCTTTCGCCGAAGAAAGCGCGTCCCAGGCTCACCCCATAGAGGCCGCCGACGAGGTCGTCGCCCTGCCAGGCCTCGACGCTGTGGCAATGGCCGAGCTCGTGCAGGCCGCCATAGAGGTCGCGGATGCGCTTGTTGATCCAGGTGTCCTCGCGTCCGACCTGCGGCGCGGCGCAGCCGGCAATCGTCGCCTTGAAGGCGGTGTTGACGGTGACGCGAAACACATCCGAGCGCACGCTGCGCGCAAGGCGCGAGGCGACGCGAAATCCCTCGAGCGGGATCACGCCGCGCATCTCCGGCTCGACCCAGAACAGGGTCGGATCGTCCGCGCTCTCGGCCATCGGAAAGATGCCGCAGGCATAGGCACGCAGCAACACGGCGGGGGTGATTTCAGACGAGGCGGAGTCGCGCGCAGTCATGCCCGGCACATTAGCAGGATCGCGGCAGCCTTGCGATGGGGTCGCGCGTCAGCTTGCGGCGGCGCTGTTCGTCGTGCTCGATGGCGCGGGCAGGCGGCGGAACTTCAGCAGGATCTTCGTCCCAGTGTGATCCGGATCGCGTTCGACGGAGGCATCGAGCTTTGAAGCCATCGCCGCGACGATGCGCTGGCCCATTCCGGTGGAGCGCGGATCGGCCTTGGCGTTGTCGCCGACACCATCATCGGCGATCGACAGAACGAGATCCTCGCCTTGCGAGGTCAGCTCGACGTGAATCGGGCCGGCCCCATCCGGGTAAGCGTATTTCACCGCGTTCATGACGAGCTCGTTGACGATGATGCCGACCGCAACTGCGCGGTCCGGATCGATCTCGATCGGCTCGGCCTTCAGCGTCAGGCGCGACATCCGGTTGCCCTCGGCCGAGCGGCGGAGGTCCTCGAGCAGCGAGTCCAGATACTGGTTCAGGACGACGCTCTTCAGATCCTGCGAGGTGTAGAGCCGGCGGTGCACCTGCGCGACCGCGGCGACGCGGCCCATCGCATTGGTCAGGGCGGCCTTGACCTCGTCCTGCGCAGCCGAGCTTGCCTGCAGATGCAACAGCGAAGCGATGATCTGGAGCGAGTTGCCGACGCGGTGGTTGACCTCGCGCAGCAGCATTTCGCGCTCGGCGGCAAGTGCCGCGTAGCGGTCGCGCGAGGCGTGGATTTCAGCTTCCGCCTCCTCGCGCGCCTTCTGGAGCGCGGCCTGGCGCAGGGCGCCATCGGCCGCGACATGCAGCAGCGGGATGAAGTCGCCCGTGACGTCCTTGACGAGGTAGTCGGCTGCGCCCGCCTTCAGCGCGGTGACGGCAATGCTGGAATCCTGCGATGCCGTGACGAAGACGACCGGCGGGGCGCCCGGAATCGCCATGATCTGTTCGAGTGTCTCGAGACCGTCGAGGCCCGGCATGTATTGGTCGAGCGCCACGACGTCGATGCCGCCGTCGGCGTCTCCTTGCCGGATGCGCGCGAGGCCTTCCTCGCCGCTTGCGGCAAGGACGACCTTGTAACCGCGGCGCGTCAGCCCGCGCTCGACGAGGCGCGCCAGCGCGTCGTCGTCGTCGATATAGAGCAGCGTCGGCGTTGTCCGGTTCATGTTGCGGCTGGGGGCACCTGGATGACGGAGAAGAATAGCCCGAGCTGCCGGATCGCGTTGGCAAAATTCTCGTAATTGACCGGTTTTGTGATGTAGACGTTGCAGCCGAGCTCGTAGCAGCGCTTGATCTCCTGGGAGTCGTCGGTGGTGGTCAGCACCACCACCGGAGAGGCCTTCAGGTACTTGTTCTCCTTGATCCGCTTCAGGATATCGATCCCGCTCGCGTCGGGCAGGTTGAGATCGAGCAGGATCAGCAGCGCATTGCCTTTCTGGGCGAGGCCGGTGCCGTCAGCGCCGAACAGATAGCGGATGGCCTCCGTGCCGTTGGCAAACGGCACGATCTCGTTGTTCACACCGGAGCGTCGGATATTGCGTTCGATGAGGCGGGCGTGCCCCTCGTCGTCCTCGATCATGATGATGGTAACGGGCTGGGTCATTGCTGTGCATTCCGCTTGCTGGCGTTCCACTTGATCGGCAGCGTGATCGTGAAAGTGCTGCCGACGTTGAGTTCGGAGGAGACCGACATCGTACCGCCGAGCCGGCGCACCAGCGCGCGGACGTGGGCAAGGCCGATGCCCTGGCCCGGCTTGTCCTGGAGGCCGGCGCGGCGGAACAGGTCGAAGATGCGGTGGTGATCCTTCGGGTCGATGCCGCGGCCATTGTCGGAGATCTCGAAGATCGCATAGCCAAGCTTGGTGCGGCCGCGCAGCACGATCTCGCCGGGGACCCCGGTCCTGAGATACTTGATGGCGTTATCGATCAGGTTCGAGAAGATCTGCTCCAGCGCCAGGCGGTCGCTCACGATATCGGGCAGCTCGCCGACGCGGATTTCGGCCTGTGCCTCGGCGGCCTGATGCGCCACCGTCGCGACGATTGCCTCGATCAACTCGCCCGTGTCGATCTTGACCGGCTCGAATTCGCGCCGGCCCTCGCGGGTGAGGTTGAGGATCGCCGAGATCAGGCGATCCATCTTGGCGATCGAGGATTTGATGAAGCCGAGCGCCTCGGAAAAATCCTGGGAGAGCTGCTTGTCCGGCCCCTCCAGAGCAATTTCCGCGGCATCGTTCATCGCCAGCGGCGGCCCATCCGCCGGAACGTGGGTGAGGCTGCCGATGCGCCGGAAGATGTCGTTGCTCAATTCCTCGAGCTCGCTGGTGAAGCCCATGATGTTGACCAGCGGCGAGCGCAGGTCGTGACTGACGATATAGGCAAAGCGCTGGATCTCGTTGTTGGCTTCGCGCAGGTCTGCCGTCCGTTCGTCGACGGTGGCCTCGAGATTGAGGTTGGCATCGCGCAGGCGTGCCTCCGCCTCGTCGCGGATGGTCGCCGAGCGCCGCACCAGCCAGATCGAGATCAGCACAAGCACCACGACGAGGCCGGAGCCGACGCCGGTCAGCGACGCCGCCAGCGTCTGGCTGTTGTTGGCATTGGCCGAGCGGAGTGCGAACAATCGCTGCTCCTCGCGGAGCATGGCGTCGGCCGCGTCGCGGATCGTGCTCGTCGTGTCGCCGGCGGCGGCTTCGCGGACGAGCGCGGAGGCGCGGGCGAAGTCGCTCTGTTCGATGTAGTTCATCTCGCGCGTGAACTGGTCGAGCCTGGTTTCGACCGCCGGCCGCAGCTTGCGGACGTTTTCCGCCTGCGCGGGATTGTCCTTGGTCAGCTCTGCTAGCCTGTTGAGATGCGGCAGGACCCCTGCCACCGCGGCCTGGTGGTCGGTCCAAAATTCCGGCCCGCGCGTGAGGAGAAATCCGCTCGCGCTGCTCTCGGCGCGACGAATTTCCAGCAGCAGCGTGTGAATCTGGTTCTCAACCTCGATGGTGTGAATGACCGAGGCGTTGTCGTCGCGCGCCTTGTTGACGAGGTAGACGGAGCCGGCGCTGATCACCGTCAGCACCAAGAGTCCCGCCGCGAACAGCAGGATCTGCCAAAGTGCGCGCCGCCGTCTCAGGTCAGGCGTTACGCCAACTCCGCTTCCGACGTTAAGAATTTCCACTCCCCCGTGCAGAAAACCCGCCGATAACGCCGCAGGCGGCGTTCGGTTCCATAGCAAGGGAAGGATGGTAGGCGCTAGTTGCCCGACTGGCCGGCCAGGTACTGTTCCAGCCAGTGGATGTGATAGTCGCCGTCGATGATGGCGGGTTCACGCACCAGGGCTCGGAACAGCGGCAGCGTCGTCTCGATGCCGTCGACCACCATCTCGTCCAGCGCGCGGCGCAGCCGCATCAGGCATTCGGTGCGGGTCTTGCCGTGCACGATCAGCTTGCCGACGAGGGAATCGTAATAGGGCGGGATCGTGTAGCCCTGGTAGACGGCCGAGTCGATCCGTACGCCCAGTCCGCCGGGCGGATGGTACTGCGAGATCCGGCCGGGCGAGGGCCGGAAGGTCTGCGGGTGCTCCGCATTGATGCGACACTCGATCGCGTGCCCGATGATCTGGATCTCCTCCTGCTTCGCCGGCAGGTCGCCGCCGGCGGCAATGCGGATCTGCTCCAGCACGAGATCGATGTCGGTGATGCTCTCGGTGACGGGATGCTCGACCTGGATGCGCGTGTTCATCTCGATGAAGTAGAACTCGCCGTCTTCGAAGAGGAACTCGATCGTGCCGACACCGAGATATTTCATCTCGCGCATGGCCTTGGCGCAGGTCTCACCGATCTTGGCACGCGCGGCCGCGGAGAGGACGGGCGAGGGACCTTCCTCCCAGACCTTCTGGTGACGGCGTTGCAGCGAGCAATCGCGTTCGCCGAGGTGGATCGCGCCGCCGCGGCCGTCGCCGAGGATCTGGATTTCGATGTGGCGCGGCTTCTTCAGGTATTTTTCCAGGTAAACGGACGCATCGCCGAAGGCAGATTTCGCTTCGTTGGCGGCCGTCGACAGCGCCAGCGCAAGGTCTGCCTCGCTGTTCGCGACCTTCATGCCGCGCCCGCCGCCGCCGGCGGCAGCCTTCACCAGCACTGGGAAGCCGATCTCCCTCGCAATCGCCATCGCGTTGTCGTTGGGACCGACCGCGCCGTCGGAGCCGGGCACCACTGGGATGCCGAGCCGCTTGGCGGTCTTCTTGGCCTCGATCTTGTCGCCCATCAGGCGGATATGCTCGGCCTTCGGGCCGATGAAATGCAGATTGTGCTCGGAGAGGATTTCCGCAAAGCGCGCATTCTCCGACAGGAAGCCGTAGCCCGGATGCACCGCATCGGCGCCGGTGATCTCGCAGGCCGCGAGCAGCGCGGGGACGTTGAGATAGCTGTCCTTCGACTGCGGCGGCCCGATGCAGACGCTCTCGTCGGAGAGGCGAACGTGCATCGCGTCCGCGTCGGCGGTGGAGTGCACGGCGACGGTCGCGATCCCGAGTTCCTTGCAGGCCCGCAGGATGCGAAGGGCGATCTCGCCGCGATTGGCTATGAGGATCTTGTCGAACATGGTGCCTCAGCGGGTGAATAGCGAGTGGCGAATGGCGAATGGAAGTGCAGCAACCATTCGCTATTCGCCATTCGCCACTCGCTTATTCAATGATGACCAGCGGCTCGCCGAATTCGACCGGCTGGCTGTCCTCGACCAGGATCTGCGTCACGGTTCCGGCACGCGGTGAGGGGATCTGGTTCATGGTCTTCATCGCCTCGATGATGAGGAGCGTCTGACCGACCGAAACCTTGGAGCCGACCTCGATGAAAGGCTTTGCGCCTGGCTCCGGCGCCCAATAGGCGGTGCCGACCATCGGCGAGGTGACGGCGCCGGGATGTTTCGAGAGATCTGCCGGCGCGGCAGTCGCAGTCGCCGCGCCAACTGCAGCGACAGGGGCCGCGATGACCGACGCCGGCACGGCCGCGGCGACGCTTACGTTGCGCGCGACGCGCAGGCGAAGTCCTGCGCGTTCGATCTCGATCTCGGTGAGGCTCGTCTCGTCGAGCAGGGTTGCGAGCTCGCGGATGAGCGCGGAGTCCTCGCTGGAAAATTTTGCGGCTGCTTTATCGTCTGGCTGGCGCGCCATGATCTTGATTCCGAACCTTCTGTTTGAAAAGGGGCGTCAGGCTTTGGGCTGGATGCCGAGCTTGGCGGCAAGGCCCTGGATCGCGAGGCGGTAGCCCTCGATGCCGAAGCCGCACAGCGACGCGAATGCGGCGCGGGCGGTGTAGGAATGGTGACGGAAACTCTCGCGGGAGTGGATGTTGGTGACGTGCACCTCGACCGTCGGGATCTGCACAGCGAGCAGCGCATCGTGCAGCGCAATCGAGGTGTGCGAATAGCCGCCGGCGTTGATGATGATGCCCTTCATCTTGCGGGCGTGCGCCTCGTGGATGAAGTCGATCAATTCGCCTTCGCGGTTGGACTGCCGGCAGTCGGCCTTGAGACCGAAATTCGCTGCGGTCTCCCGGCAGAGCGTCTCGACGTCGGCCAGCGTCGCGTGCCCGTATTTCTCCGGCTCGCGCGTCCCCAGCATGTTGAGGTTCGGCCCGTTGAGGACGAGGATGGTGTCGGTTGCAGGTTCAGCCATTCAAATCCCGGTCAGGTGCTTCGGCGGAGGTGGCGGGGGTTATAGGTAACAAAGGGGCTTAGGGGAAGCCTTCAACGACCTCCCGCGGGGCTTCAGATAGCTCATCCAGTCTGCAAAAAGCTGTGTGGAAGCTACGGAAATTGCTTGTTAACCAGTCCAAAGCATGGCTGCCGGCCAAAGGCAAAAAGGGGCGGGCATTGCTGCCCGCCCCTTGGGATTGCCGATCTCTCGGCCGTCAGGCGTTGAGTACCGCAATGATCTCGTAGGTGGCCGGATCGATGATCACGATCTCGTCGCGGACCAGGACGTACTTGTAGCTCCGCCATTCTGGATAAATCGTCGCCACCCGTGACGGCAGCACGTGCAGCTCGATGCCCTCACGCGGGATCCGCGTGCCGACCGAAACCGAGAAGTTCACGTTGCTGACGGGAGCAACCTTCTCCTCGCGGATGACCGAGGTGATCTGCGTGCGCTGGTCGGTCGAGAGCTTGGCGCCAGCACCGGCCTGGCCGGTCGTCGTGCCGGACTTGGTCTGTGTCTCCGAGCTCATGCCCTTCGACCTGTCCTGCTGGCCCTGGGCGTGTTCGTCGGTGCGTTGGCCCTTCGTTGCACCCGACTTCTCCTCAGCCGTCGGATTCTTGTGCATCGTGCCCGAGGACTTCTCTTCGGCGCCGGACTTCATGGATCCGCCGGATTGTCCCACGGTGCCCTTCTCCTTGCCCATGGAATCCCTGTGTGTGTCGCCGGATTGCTCGTGCTTCATGGTGCCCGAGGACCTCTCTTCAGCGCCGGACTTCATCGATCCGCCAGCCTGTCCCACGGTGCCCTTTTCCCTGCTCATGGCACCGCCATGTTCAGCCGCGCCGGTGGAAGGATGCGCGTTCTGTTGCTGCTGGGAGCCGCCGCTCTCCTTGGTCCCTGTTCCCTGCGCATTCGCGAGACCAGTGCCCGCGACGAGTGCCAGCGCGGCAACCGAGATCATAAAGCGATTAGTCATTGAACCTCTCCTCACGTGTTTTGTGCGTCATTGCCCGCGCCGACAACGAAAGGAGAAATGAGATGTTCCGAAACTTCAGTGGTTCCGCGGCTTTTGTTTGTTGAACGCGCGATGAACGTTCGCGCCAACATCCTGACAACAAAAAAGGCCGGCAAAAGCCGCCCTTTTCGCAGTATTCGGATAATCGATATCTGGAACTAGCAGGTCGCCTTGCCGCAGCGCGCGACGCCGATCTTCTCCTTCAGGCCGTCGAGGCCGATGGCACCAACCACGATCTGCTTGCCGATCACGTAGCTCGGCGTGCCATTCATGCCCATCGCTTCGGCGAGCTTGAAGTTCTCCTCGATCGTGGCACGCACTTCCGGATTGGCCATGTCCTTCTCGATCTTCGCGACGTCGAGACCGGCTTCCTTGGCGGCGGCAAGCGCGTGCGCCTTGTCGGCCTGGCCACGGCCGCCGAGCAGCTTCTGATGGAAGTCGAGATACTTCTTGCCGGTGGGATCCTGCATGCGGACAGCGACCGCAACCTGCGCCGCCTCGACCGAGCCCTGGCTCAGCACCGGAAACTCCTTCAGCACGACCTTCAGCTTGGGATCGTTCTTCATGAGGTCGAGCATGTCCGACATCGCGCGCTTGCAGTAGCCGCAATTGTAATCGAAGAACTCGACGAAGGTGACGTCGCCGTCCTTGTTGCCGAGCACGACCTGGCGCGGCGAGTTGAAGATCGCATCGGCATTCTGCGCGATGCTTGCTTCGTGCTTTTGCGCTTCGGCGGCCGCCTGGCGCTTGCTGAGCTCGGCCATCGCATCCTCGAGCACCTCGGGATGGCTGACGAGATAGTTCTTGATGATCGCCTCGATGTCCGAGCGCTGGGTGTCGGTGAAGCTGTCGGCCGCGGCGGGCGCGGCTCCGCCGAAGACGGCGAGCGCAAACAGCGCGGGGACGATCAGGCGCAGCGAAGGCATTGGTAAATCCTCTGGTCGAAAGCAGGTTTCGGAAGACATCCCGGCCGATCTAACCTGGCCGCGCCGTGACGTCGTGGTGTCGGTGTCGTTCCAATCGTCTAATTGTTGCGTGGCGGTTTTGACGCCACGATGTCATCGGCCTTGACCCAGCCGGGCGTGCCGACGGCGAAACGTGTTTTTGCGCGCGTCGCAAGTTCGCGTGCGGTCTTGTTGTCGCCGCGCAGGTAAGCGGCCTGCGCTGACGCCAGGTCGGCCTCCGCATAGTCCCCCTTGCGGCCATAGGCCATGGCGAGCTGCGTGTAGCCGATCGGTGCCTCCGGCTCCCGCGCCACCGCGGCACGGAGAATCCGGATCGCTTCGTCCGTGTAGGACTTATTATCAGTTCCGACCAGAGCCTGCCCAAGTAACATCTCGATGAGCGGGGCGTTGCCGGAGAGCTGAACCGCCTTGTGCAGGGCAGGGATCGCTTCCGCCGCCTTGCCGCTCTCGAGCAGTGCCTGGCCGCGTACCTCGTAGAAATACGGGTTGTTCGGCTGCGCCTGGATCAGCGCGTCGATCTGGGCCAGCGCGCTGCGCAGGTCGCCGTGCAGATAGGTGCTGATGGCGCGGGCATAGCGGGCGGGCATGCTGTCGTTGGTCAGCGGATAGCGGCGATAGACGGTCTCGGGCCGCTCCATGAAAGCGGAGACCTTGGCGCGCACCATGTCATGGCGCGCCTGCAGCGCCGGGTCGTCCTTCTTGTCCCAATAGGGGCTGGAGCGGGCGAACTGGGCGAGCGCCTCGACGCGCTCGGCCGGCATCGGATGCGACTGCAAATAGGGATCGGCGCCGCGCGCGGCGAACAGGCTCTCGCTGGTGAAGCGCTTGAAGGTCTCGTACATGCCCTTCGGCGATTGCTGGGTCGCGGTCAGGAACTTCACGCCGGCGCGGTCGGCGTTCTCCTCCTGCTGGCGCTGATAGGACAGCAGCGAGCGGCGGATCATCTCCTGCGGTCCGGCGACGGCGGCCGCACCGGCATTGGCGAGGCCATTGTTCGCGTTGCCACTGCGGGCGCCCGCGACCATGGCGCCGGCGCCGAGCAGCATGGCGATGATCATCTGGGTCTGGGCGTTGGCGAGCTGCTCGCGCAGCTTGGCGAGATGGCCGCCGGCCAGATGCCCGGTCTCGTGCGCGAGCACGCCGATCAACTGGTTCGGCGTTTCCGACTGCATGATCGCGCCGTAATTGACGAAGATGCGGCGGCCATCAGCGACGAACGCGTTGAACGATGCGTCGTTGAGGATCACCATCTGGATGTTCTGCTTCTCCAGTCCCGCGGCGCGCAGGATGGGCCTGGTGTATTCGCGCAGCAGTTGCTCGGTCTCGGTGTCGCGCAGCACCGGCGGGCCTCTGGGGCTCTCCTGGGCCTTGATCGCCGGAAGCGGCGTCAGCACCATGGCCGCCGCAGTCACGATGGCGGTGAGAGCGGAGGCCTTCTTGCGCAAAGCGAGCTGGAGCAACATCGATCGGTCTTGAAATGCAGTTTCGTGATTGGTCTTGGTGATTGGCGTCGGACCGGATACGGGGTATCCCCTAATGAGCCGCACAATGCGGCCAGTCTGGGGCGCGGGCGCCCCGTTCCCGGTCCCCCCAGGGGTTCCGGACCGGAAGCGAAATAGCAGATATTGATGGCCGATGCGATATTGAGGAACCGGCTGGAGCCCTGGCTGACGCCATCCCGCCGCAGCGACGTTCCCCCCTTCATGGTGATGGACGTGATGGCGGCGGCCGCGCGAATCGAGGCGGCGGGCGGCCACGTCATCCATATGGAGGTCGGACAGCCTGCCGCGCCGGCCCCGAAGACCGCGATCGCCGCCGCCCACCAGGCGCTGGATAGCGCGCGAATCGATTATACCTCCGCGCTCGGTATCCCCAGCTTGCGCGAGCGGATCGCACGCCACTATCGCGACGCCTATGGCTGTGCGGTGAGTCCCGAGCGGATCGTCGTCACCACGGGGTCGTCCGGCGGCTTCATCCTGGCCTTCCTGGCCCTGTTCGAGCCGGGTGACCGCGTCGCGGTGACGGTGCCCGGCTATCCGCCATACCGGCATATCCTGACCGCGCTCGGCTGCGAGCCGGTGCCGATCGAGACCACCAGCGAGACCCGTCACGCCCTGACCGGCGAGGCGCTGCTGGCCGCCCATCGCAAGGCGCCGCTCAAGGGCGTGCTGGTCGCAAGTCCCGCCAATCCCACCGGGACCATGATGTCCAGGGAGGCGCTGTCCAGCCTGATCGCAGCGGCGGAGGGCGCCGGAATCCGCTTCATCTCGGACGAGATCTATCACGGCCTCGACTATGCTTTTCCCGCCGTCACTGCGGCGGCGCTGTCGGACCATGCGCTGATCATCAACTCGTTTTCGAAATATTTCTGCATGACCGGCTGGCGGGTCGGCTGGATGGTCGTGCCGGAAGTTCTGGTGCGGCCGGTCGAGCGGCTCCAGCAGAACCTGTCGATCTCGGTGCCGTCGCTGTCGCAGATCGCGGCTGAAGCAGCATTCGACGGCGCTGCCGAGATGGAAGAGATCAAGCACGGCTATCAGGAGAACCGCCGCATCCTGATCGAGGGGCTGCCGAAGGCGGGCCTGACCAAGTTCCTGCCCGCCGATGGCGCATTCTATCTCTATGCCGACGTGTCGGATTTCACCTCCGACAGCTTCGAGTTTGCCACGCAGATGCTGGAGCAGGCCCATGTCGCGGCAACGCCCGGCATCGATTTCGATCCCTTGCACGGCCGCTCCTTCATCCGCTTTTCCTATGCGAGATCGGCGGAGGAGATGCGGGAAGCAGTTGACCGGATCGCTCACTGGCTTAAATAGCCCGCCAGTTTTGAGAGCCTTCCGGAGTTCAACGTGTCTGACAAAACGCCTGCCGTCGCCCCGCATTTTCCTCTCGCGGCCATCGTCTGGCCGGTCCAAAGCAGCGCGGGCGCGTTGCGCGCGGTCGTGCTGGTTGCGATTGGTACCGCTTTGATGGCGCTGTCAGCCAAGGTCAGCCTGCCGCTGCCCTATGTGCCCATGACGTTGCAGACGCTGGTCGTGCTGATGATTGGCGCCGGCTATGGCTGGCGCCTCGGTAGCGCAACCATGGTCGCGTACCTCGCGGAAGGTGCGATGGGCCTGCCGGTGTTCGCAGGCCCTGTCGGCGGCCTCGCCCCGCTCATCGGCCCCACGGCCGGATATCTGTTTGGCTTCGTCGCGGCGGCCTTCGTCACGGGCTTTCTCGCCGAGCGGGGCTGGGATCGCAGCATGGCCTGGCTGTTCGCGGCCATGGCCATCGGTCACATCGTCATTTTGGCGGTCGGCTTCGCCTGGCTCGCTTTCGGCCTCGGGCTTGGCGTCGCAAAGGCCTGGCAGGTCGGCATCCTGCCGTTCATCGCGGCGTCGCTGATCAAGAACGCGCTCGGAGCGACCTTGATGCCGGCTGCGCGCCGGGTCGTCGACCGCCGCCAATAAGCGGCCAACGGCCGAGCAGTTCCATTTGACTCGGCCCGCCAAGTTGATCTTGGCTAGAACCAAGGGAATTGAGGGGAGGGAGCCATGACGACGACAACGATGACTGCGGGCGCGCCGGCCGCAAAGGCCGCTGCCAAGCCGTGGTACAAGGTTCTCTATATCCAGGTGCTGATCGCCATCTTCCTGGGGGCCATCGTCGGCTGGCTGTGGCCCACGGTCGCGACCAACGACTGGATCAAGGCGATGGGCGACGGCTTCATCAAGCTGATCAAGATGGTGATCGCCCCGATCATCTTCTGCACCGTGGTCTCGGGCATCGCCCACATCCAGGACGCCAAGAAGGTCGGCCGCATCGGCGTCAAGGCGCTGGTCTATTTCGAGGTCGTCTCCACCTTTGCGCTCCTGATCGGCCTCATCGTCGGCAATCTGGTTCGTCCAGGCGCGGGTTTCGGCGGTGCGGCAGCGAACGCGCAGGCGGTTGCCAACTACGCCAAGCAGGCCGAGGGACAGAAGAGCGTCGACTTCATCCTGCACATCATTCCTGACACCGTGGTCGGCGCCTTCGCTCAAGGCGAGATCCTCCAGGTGCTGTTGTTCTCGGTGCTGTTCGGCTTCGCCATCATGGGCCTCGGCGAACGCGGTCATACCATCCGCGCCTTCATCGATGACGCTGCGCACGCGGTTTTCGGCGTCATCTCCATCGTGATGCGCGCGGCACCGATCGGTGCGTTCGGCGCGATGGCCTATACGATTGGCAAGTTCGGCACCGGCGCGATCCTCAACCTGATCGGGCTGATCGCCACGTTCTACGTTACCGCGGCGCTGTTTGTGTTGATCGTGCTCGGCACGATCGCGCGCTTTGCCGGCTTCTCGATCTTCAAGTTCCTCGCCTACATCAAGGACGAACTGCTGATCGTGCTCGGCACCTCGTCCTCGGAAAGTGCGCTGCCGTCCTTGATGGAGAAGCTGGAACGCCTCGGCTGCTCCAAGTCGGTGGTCGGCCTCGTGGTGCCCACCGGCTATTCGTTCAACCTCGACGGCACCAACATCTATATGACCCTGGCCACCCTGTTCATCGCGCAGGCGCTCGGCGTCGATCTCACCCTGGGCCAGCAGATCACCATCCTGGTGGTGGCGATGCTGACCTCGAAGGGTGCCTCCGGCATCACCGGAGCCGGCTTCATCACGCTTGCTGCGACGCTGGCGGTGGTCGACCCGCGGCTGGTGCCGGGTATGGCGATCGTGCTCGGCATCGACAAGTTCATGAGCGAGTGCCGCGCGCTGACCAATCTTTGCGGCAACGGCGTCGCCTGCGTGATCGTCGCCTGGTGGGAGGGCGAACTCGACCGCGACAAGCTCAATGCGCGGCTGAGCCAGCAGATCGATCCGACGGACATGGAGACAGCGCTCACGACGGACTGATCTGCAAGCTGGATCTGACAGCGCTTCGCGCGTTGTCAGGCCTCGAAGTGGTAGGGCTGGTCGACATGGTCGATCGGCCCTTGCTGTTTTGCCAGGCATCAAAAGTGACGGAATCCGCGCGCCCGCCCGTTCAACCCCCATCGGGATTTCGGGGTGAAGGGTGGGTGGCAGCATGGGCCAGGCGGCGGTCGATCGGATTCTGTTGCGGGCGGTGGAGCATTACGAGGCGGGGCGACCGGATCAGGCCGGGCTGTTGTGCGGGGAAGTCCTGAAGGCGCATCCCGACCATGTGCCGGCGCTGCATCTGTCCGCCGTGGTCGCTTTCGTGACCGATCGCGCGAGCGACGGGGCGAATCTGCTGAGCCGCGTGTTCAGCCTCGATCCCGACCACGCGCCGGCCCTCGTCACGCTGGGCGACGCACTTGCCGTAAAGGGTGAGCAGGACGGCGCAGTGGCGGCGTTTCAGCGTGCGCTTCTGCGGCGGCCGGGCGATGCAGGCCTCTGCAACAAGCTCGGCGTGGCGCTCGCAGAGCTGTCGCGCTTCGAGGAGGCGGAAGCCGCCTACCGGCGTGCCATCGCGATCGATCCGCACCTGACGCGTGCGAATTTCAACCTGGCCGTCGCGCTGGCGGGGCAGGGCCGTCTTGCCGAGGCCGAGCATGCCTATCGCGAGGTCATCACAAGGGATCCAGCGCATCGCGGCGTCTGGCTCAATCTCGGCAATGTGCCTGCTGATCAGAAGAAGCTCGACGAGGCCGTGACCGCCTACCGCCGCGCGCTCGACGCAGACCCCGAGAATCCGGGTCTGCTCTGCAATCTCGGCGCTGCGCTCTATCGCAAGGGCGAGTTCGAGGAGGCGATCGTGCATTATCGCCACGCGACGCTGCTAGACCCTGACAATGTTGCGGCGATGCGGCTGCTCGGTCTCGTCCTGCACGAGGCCGGTCACCTGCATCAGGCGGCCGCGACCTATCAGCGGACGATCGCGCGCGATCCGGCGGATCACGTTATCATCAGCAATCTTGGCGCTTGCCTCTGCGAGCTCGGGCTTTTCGATGCGGCCATCGCAGCTTGCGAGCGCGCGCTGACACTGAAGACCGATCATGCGCCCGCCCATACCAATCTCGGGATCGTCTTCGAGAAGCAGGATCGTGTCGAAGCGGCCGTCGCCGCGCATCTCCGCGCCGTCGCCGCCGATCCCGCCTACGCCAAAGGCCATGCTAACCTCGCGGTGTCACTGCGCAATGCCGGCGAGATCGACGCCGCGCTGGCCGCTTCGCGCCAGGCCATCGCGCTCGATCCGGAGCAGCCGCTCGCTCAATATAATCACGCGCATTTTTTGCTGATGAACGGCGACTTCGCCAGCGGCTTTGAAGCCTATCAATGGCGACGCAGGTGCAAGACCCTGTCCGACGGCGACCCGACCTTCAGCGAGCCGGAATGGCAGGGCGAGCGGCTTGACGGCCGCGCGCTTCTGCTGTTTGCCGAATACGGGCTCGGCGATGCCCTGCAATTCGTGCGCTATCTGCCGATGGTGGCCGCACGGGGCGGCTCCATCATCCTCCAGGTCCAGCCGGCGCTGGCCTCGCTGCTGCGGACGATGGAGGGCGTCACCGTGATCGCGCGCGGCGAGGCGCTGCCGCCGTTCGACGTGCAACTGCCGCTGATGAGCCTGCCGCGCGTGTTCGGCACGAGGCTCGATACGATTCCGGCGAACGTGCCCTATCTGCATCCGGATCCCGCAAGACTGTCGCGATGGCGCGCCGCGCTCGATGGCGTAAGCGTACTGAAGATCGGCGTGGTCTGGGCCGGCAATCCCAGGCACAAGGGCGACGCACAGCGCTCTCTGTCGGCGGAAGCGGTCTTGCCATGCCTGATCACACCAGGCGTGCAGCTCTACAGCCTTCAGAAGGAGCCACGCGAGGCTGACCTCCCGGTGCTCGCGGCGCTTGGCAATGACATCGTCGATCTCGCACCGGCGCTTGGCGATTTTTCCGATACCGCCGCGGCGGTCGCAGCGCTCGATCTCGTCATCGCGGTTGACACCTCGGTTGCGCATCTTGCCGGCGCGCTCGGCCGCCCGGTCTGGATGCTGCTGCCTTACGCGCTCGACTGGCGCTGGCTGCGCGAGCGCGAGGATAGCCCATGGTATCCGACCATGCGGCTGTTCCGGCAGCGTCGCCCGCGCGAATGGGACGATCCGCTGATGCGGATGTCGGCCGCGCTGGCGGTCCTCGCCGCGAAACGCGCTGGCTAGAAACGCTCTGGCCGGTATGGCGTGGGATCGATCGAGGGCGTCTCGCCGCTCATCATCTCAGCGAGCAGGCGGCCGGTGGCAGGGCCCAGCGTGAAGCCCTGGTGACCGTGGCCGAAGTTCATCCAGAGACCGCGATGGCGCGGTGCTGGCCCAAGCACGGGCAGCATGTCGGGCGTGCAAGGCCGCGTGCCGTACCACGGCTCGGGTTCGACGCGGCCGCCGAGATCGAGCAGCTCTCGCGCGGAAGCCTCTGCACTGGCGAGCTGAACAGGCGTTGCCGGCGCGTCCGGCCCGGTCAGCTCGGCGCCAGTGGTGATGCGGATGCCCCTGGCCATCGGCCCCATGGCGTAGCCTCTTGCCGTATCGACCAGCGGGAGGTCGAGCGAAGCGCCGCCGCTATAGTGCATGTGGTAGCCGCGCTTGCGCACCAGCGGAATGCGATAGCCGAATTTTTGCAACAGATCGGGGGACCACGGTCCGAGCGTGACGACGACATTGGCCGCATCGATTGGCCCGTCGTCGGTTTGCACGGACCAGCCGGACGACGTCTGCTGCAGCGTCTGCGCATCGCCGAGAATGATATGACCGCCGAGGCGCTGGAACAGTTCGGCATAGCTCGCGACCAAGGCGCCGGGATCCGACACAGTCCACGGCTCCAGCCAATGAATGGCACCGGGCAGATCGTCGCGCAGGATCGGTTCGGCCTTTGCCAGCTCGCTACCGCTCAGGACACGAAACTTCACGCCGAAGTCGCGCTGGTTTTCCTCCGCGGTCTTGATTGCGAGCTCGAACTCGGCGGGATCGCGATGCAACAGCCGATAACCGGCGCGGCGGATAAGATTGTCGGCGTGGGCTTCGCGGATGAGGATATCGTGCTCTGATGTCGCATAGGCGATCAGGCGCGCCCATGCCTCGATCGCCTCGCGATGTCGCTTGGGCGCCGAATGCCACCAATAGCGGAGCAGAGGCTCGACGTGGCGGTGGAGGGACGTAAGGCTGTAGCGGACGTCGTTGGTGCGGCCGGTCGCGATCTTCAAGAGCGTCGCAAAGTCGCGCGGCATTGGATATGGCCGCACAGCTTCGGCTTGGATCATTCCGGCATTGCCGTAGCTGGTTTCGCGGCCCGGCTCCCTGCGATCGACGAGCGTCACCGACCAGCCACGCCGATGCAGATGCAGCGCCGCGCTGACGCCGATCATGCCGCCGCCAAGGACGATTGCGCTTTGCATCGGCATGTTTCCCTTCAGGCCGGCCGCGGCGCGAGCTTGGGCTGCGCCGTGTTGATGGTCGCGGCGACGACGACCGACATCGCGGTCATCGCCACCAGGAAGCCGAAGGCCGCATCGAACGATCCGGTTCCGGTCACGATGAAGCCAATCGCCGCCGGCGCCACGAAACCTGCGCTCTGGCCGCCAAGATTGACCATGCCGACGCCCGATCCGATCTGGTCGTCGCGAAGCAGCTTTGTCGGAAGCGCAACCACCGAGGCCAGCACGAAGGATTTGAAGAAATAGACCAGCGACTGGTAGGTGATCAGCAGCGCGATCGTTTCCGCCCTGTACATGGCGTAGAGGAAGATGCCGGTCAACGCGGAGCTGCCGATCAGGAGCCATTTTTCGCGCTCGGCGAAGAACGTCGTCATTACCCAGCCGCCGATCGCGGTCGCGATCGTCGCCATCACGAACGGGATCGGCGCCACGATGCCGACGGTCTTGAGATCGAGTCCGCGCTGCTGGAGCAAATAGAGTGGCATCCAGGAATCCAGGCCCTTGTTGACGCAGCTGAGGCCGAACCACACCACCATCAACTGCCAGATCAGCGGGTTCTTCATCAACTCGCGCATCGGCGCGCGGTCCGCGGTCTTTGCCGTCGCCGTGCTCGCCTGGGCCGCGCCCAAGCGTCCCAGATGCGGGACGAAGAGGAAATAAACAAGTGCGAACACGAGGCCGGCGATGCCGATCGTGTTGAAGGCGTGGCGCCAGCCGAGCCAGAGGATCAGCGGCGCCATGATCAGCGGCGCGAGCATGCTGCCGGCATAGTTCGACGACAGCAGCAGCGCCGACATTTTCGGCCGGCTGTCCTTCTTGAAGAGCTCCGCAATGGCGCGGATGCTCGCCGGCGGGAAACCGCCCTCGGCGATGCCGAAGACGAAGCGGATCGCGATCAGCGATGTCAGCGACCAGGCAAGGCTCGTGAAGGCCGTGAACAGCGACCACATCACGATCGTGACGATCACTACATATTTCGATCCGAAGCGGTCGGAGAGCCATCCGCCCGGCACCTGCATCGCGGCATAGCCGAGGAAGAACGCGCTGATGACGATGCCGAGATCGGCGGCCTGGAGATTGAAGTCCTTGCCGATTTGCGCCAGCGCCAGCGAGATCGCTGCGCGATCGATGTAGGAGATGCAGTAGGCGATGTAGAGCAGGACGAACGCGACGACCCCGGTTTTTCGCTGCGACAATTCAGTCATGCTCTTCTCCGCTTCGCCGGCGATCCGGTGGCGCTGTTAACTCTGCTGTGGGGTCATTCCCAGGTGAGGAAGCCTGGCGCGGCCGAGAGCGGCGCCGAGGCGGCGAGCTGCGCCAGATCGGGGATCGGGCGGCAGAGCTGCGGGTCGCTCGCAAACGCGGCCTCGATGCCTGCAGCAACCGAGAGGACGATGGCGTCACCGCCGCGCGGGCCCACGATCTGCAGGCCGAAGGGCATGCCCGCTTCATCGACACCGAGGGGCAGGCTGAGCGCGGGATGGCCTGGAAGCGTCACGGCATACGCGAGCGCGAGCCAGTGGAAGTAGGACTTGGTGGGCGCACCGTCGATCTCCGCCGGATAGAGCTCTGACCAGGGCCGCGGGCTCAGCGTGATGGTCGGACTGATCAGCACATCGCAACTTTCGAAGAAGCTTTGATAGGCGTGATAGATCCGCGTCTGCGTCGTCGCCGCGCGCGCGTAGTCTTCGAGCGTGTAGCTCAGGCCTTCCTCGACATTGGCCCGCACATTGGGGCCAAGCATCTCTGGACGCTCCCTGTAGTTCTTGCCATGCATCGCGAGGAACAGGCCTGCGCGCAGCACTGCGAAGGCGTCGTCAGCGCCGGAGCAATCCGGCGTCGCCTCGCGGCAATCGGCGAACAGCGGCGCAAGCTTGCCGACGCGGTGGCGGAACACGCGGCGGATCGCCTGCTCGGTCGGGGCGAAGCCAAAGTCTTCGGTAAAGGCGACGCGCAGCTTGCCGAGCTCGGCGGGGTGCGCAGGTGTCCAGCGTTCGGCGCGTCCGCGCAATGGTTCGCCGGGCAGGGTGTAGGCGAGCGGATCACGCGCATCGTCGCTCGCCATCACCGACAGCATCAGCGCGGTGTCGGCGACGTTGCGCGCCATCGGGCCGTCGGTCGACAGGTTCGACCAGCCGAAGGCGCGCCTTTCGCTCGCCACGAGGCCGTAGGAGGGGCGCATGCCGACGATGCCGGCAAAGCCCGCCGGATTGCGCAGGGAGCCTCCGGTGTCGGAGCCCGAGGCAAGCGGGGCCATGCCGCAGGCGAGCGCCACCGCCGAGCCGCCAGACGAGCCGGCCGCCGATCGCATGGGATCGAAGGGATTGCCGGTCGCGCCGAACACCGGATTGCGCGTGTTGCCGCCCGCAGCCCATTCCGGCGTGTTGGTCTTGCCGAAGATGATCGCACCGGCCGCGCGCAGCCGCGCAACTGAAGCCTGGTCCGCCGCTGGAATGTGATCCCTGAACAGTGGGCTGCCATAGGTCGTGCGTAGCCCGGCGGTGTCCTGGGTATCCTTGATGAGAACCGGGAGGCCATGCAGGGCACCACGATCCTCGCCGCGCAGGATGGCCGCCTCGGCTTCCTTGGCCGCCGCGCGCGCACCGGGCTCATCCAACGTCACGGTGGCGTTCACGGCGGGATTGGTTGTGGCGATCCGCGACAGGCAGGCGTCGAGCAGCTCGACAGGCGAGATAGCCCGCGCAGCCAGCAGGCGGCGCAGCTCGACGGCGCTGGAATCGCAAAGTCCGGACAATGCCAATCCCTTTCAAAATGTGAAAACGATTTAGCATATCGGAAAGTGTGGTCGGCGCACCAATTTTCGTCAGGACGGGCTGTTCCGCGCGCAAATGCTGGCAAAACTGCCTTTCAGACGACCAAATGGAACTTTCTTGAACTTCAACCGAGCCTAAAAGTTTAGGCGGATCGGCCAACAATTTTTCCACTGCCGTGCTAGGCTTGCTGCATGAGCGAGATCACGACGCCCGAAGGTGCCAATTCCCAGCTCGGCCAATGCCTCAAGGCCGCCCGCCAGGCACGAGGCCTGACGCTCAAGCAGGTGGCGGAGCGAACGGGCATGGCGCTCTCGACCTTGTCCAAAGTCGAGAACGGCCTGATGTCGCTAACCTACGACAAGCTGTTGCAGCTCACCTCAGGCTTGAAGATGGAAATCGCCGAGCTGTTCAACCCGGCGACCCCCGTGCGCCCCGAGCACGACCGGCCGGTCACCGCCCGGCGCAGTATCAGCCGGGCCGGGCAGGGGCAGGTGATCACAACGAAGTTCTATACCTACACCTATCAATGCACCGACCTGATCGGCAAACGCATGGTGCCGATCCTGGCCGCGGTCCGCGCACGCTCGCTGGAGGAGTTCGGCCCGCTGCTGCGCCATGCCGGCGAGGAGTATTTTCTTGTGACGAGCGGCCGCGTCGCCGTCCACACCGAGTTCTATGCACCGGAGATCCTGCACGAGGGGGACGGCATCTATCTCGATAGCACCATGGGCCACGCCTACCTCAACGCCGGCGATACCACTGCCGCCAAGGGCGTGTGTCTCTGTACCAGCGAAGCGCCTGACCTCTACGACCAGCTTCGCCAGATCGCCTCCCGCGACGTGGCACCGCTCGACGACGAACTGCCCTCGTCGTAGCTACCGTTGACCCAAACGAAAAACGCCCGGCCAAGCCGGGCGTTTTTGTTGTCGAGCGCTCGGCTTATTCGCCGCCCCCGAAACGGCGGGACCACCAGCCGGCGCGACGCGGCTGCTGCGCCGGTGTTTCGACTACGGCCTCCGGCGCAGGCTCGTCTGCGGGAGCGGGAGCGGGGGGCGTAACCTCGGTGGGCGCTTGCGCGACCTCGGCATCCGGCTCGGGCTGGCTGCTGAAGAAGCTCACCTTTTCACGCACGGTCGAACGACGCCGCGCGGCCTTGTCGTTGTCGGAGGCGGACTCATCGGCGGTGTTGGCTGCCTCGGATTGAGCCGGAGCAGGTGCTGCGTCGGCCAGCTCCTCAGGCTGCAGTGCCGATGGTCGAACGATTGCTTCGGTCTGCGCGATCGACGGCGACGCGTCGGGCGTGAAGGCGTCGAAATCGGCGATCGCCTCCGTCGCTTCAGGCGGCGGATTGGCGTTCAGCTCGTCGCTGATCGAACCGGAGAGACCTTCCTCACCTCCGCCACGCCGGCGGCGACCGCCGCGACGTCCACGCCGGCGACGGCGCTCGCCGCCACCCTGCTCACCGCGGGCCTGGTCGAGCTGCTCATCGGTTTCTTCGCCTTCCTGCTCGACATAGGATTCCTCGTCGGACTCGCCTGCAGCCAGGGCCGGCTCGGGAGCGGTCGGCGCGGTGTCCTCGCGAATCTCGCCCTCGCGCTGGCCGCCACGGCCGCGACGACGCCGACGGCGCCTGCGGCGCTGGCCGTCCTGCTCGGGCGCAGCATCACCTGCGGCCTGTTCCTCAGCGAGACCCTCGGTCTCGTCCGTCTCGACCTCGGATTCGGTCTCGAGATCGAAGCCGTCCTCATCGTCATAGGCTTCTTCAACCACTGGCGGCGGGCTTGCCGCGGCCTGCGCTGCGAGCAGCGCCTTGGCGGCTTCCAGCGTATGCACCTGCTCGCCGCGGTCGATCATATAGGCCTGCGGCCCACTGACGGACGGATCGGCGATGACCGACAGCGTGACCTTGAAGCTGTTCTCGAGGTCGCGCAGATGGCCGCGCTTGTGGTTCAGCACATAGAGGGCGACGTCGGTGCGGGTGCGGACCACCAGATTATGGGTCGCGCCCTTCATCAAAATCTCTTCCAGCCCGCGCAGCAGCTGGAGCGCGACCGAGGAGACCGAGCGGACGTGACCGGTGCCGCCGCAATGCGGGCACGGATCGGTCGAGCTCTCGAGCACGCTGGCGCGGATGCGCTGGCGCGACATCTCCAACAGGCCGAAATGCGAGATGCGGCCGACCTGGATGCGCGCGCGGTCCTGCCGGAGGCAATCGGACAGCTTGCGCTCGACCGCGCGGTTGTTGCGCTTTTCGTCCATGTCGATGAAGTCGATGACGATCAGGCCGGCGAGGTCACGCAGGCGGAGCTGGCGCGCTACCTCTTCGGCCGCTTCCAGATTGGTCTTGAGCGCGGTGTCCTCGATATGGTGCTCGCGCGTCGAGCGGCCGGAGTTGACGTCGATCGAGACCAGCGCCTCGGTCTGGTTGATCACGACATAGCCGCCGGAGCGCAACTGCACGGTCGGCGAGAACATCGCATCGAGCTGGCTCTCGACGCCCATGCGCGAGAACAGCGGCTGGCCGTCGCGATACTGCCTCACCGCGCCGACATTGGCCGGCATCAGCATCTTCATGAAGTCGCGCGCTTCGCGGTAGCCGCTTTCGCCCGCGACCTGGATCTCGTCGATCTCCTTGTTGTAGAGGTCGCGCAGCGAGCGCTTGATCAGCGAGCCTTCCTCGTAGACGAGGGTCGGAGCCTGCGACTTCAGCGTCAGGTCGCGCACCGTCTCCCACATCCGGATCAAATATTCGAAGTCGCGCTTGATCTCGGGCTTGGTGCGGGAGGCACCGGCCGTGCGCAAGATGATGCCCATGCCTTCGGGCACATCAAGATCCTGCACCACTTCCTTCAGTCGCGAGCGGTCCTGGGCCGACGTGATCTTGCGGCTGATGCCGCCGCCGCGCGCGGTGTTCGGCATCAGTACGGCATAACGGCCGGCGAGCGACAGATAGGTCGTCAGCGCAGCGCCCTTGTTGCCGCGCTCTTCCTTGACGACCTGCACCAGCATCACCTGGCGGCGCTTGATGACTTCCTGGATCTTGTACTGGCGGCGCGGGCGGAAGGTGCGCTCCGGCACTTCCTCCAGCACGTCGTCGCCGCCGACCGATTCGACGACTTCCTCTTCGGCCTCTTCACCATCCTCGCCATCGTCGGCGTCGTCCTCGGCGGGAGCGCCGGGATGCGGCACTTCTGCGGTTTCAATGGCGGCGTACACGGCGTCGGCGGGTTCGATCGCGGCGGTCACGGCTTCCGCCAGCGTCTCGGCATGGAGTTCGGGCACCGGCGCTTCGGAGGCGGTGGTCTGCTGCGGTTCCGTGGCAAACTCGGTCGCGACCGCGGGGTCGGCTCCAACTGCCGCAATGGGCTCGAGGGCCTCGTTGGCATGATCGTGATGGTCGTGTTCATGCTCATGCTCATGCTCACCATCATCATGATGGTGGTCATGGTCATGCGCGTGCTCATGATCATCGTGCCCAAGCTCATCATGATCGTGGTCATGAGCCTCGAACGCGTCGTGATGCTCCGCTTCGGCGTGCAGATGCTCGCCCTCATGCGCAGCGCCCTCGGCGTGCTGCTGCAGTATCTCGCCTTCGAACGGCTGGGCGGCGGGATCAGCGCCGGCCTCGAGGCCCTCGACGATGTCGCTCTGCACGCGCTCGCCGTGGCCGCGACGACGGGCATTGCGGTGGCGCGAGCGGCGCCGGTTGTGGGAACGATTCTCGTTCTCCTCCTCGGCCTCGCGATGAGCCTGCTCCTCGGCCTCGATCAGCGCCTGCCGATCGGCAACCGGGATCTGATAGTAGTCGGGATGGATTTCGCTGAAGGCGAGGAAGCCGTGGCGGTTGCCGCCATATTCGACAAAGGCGGCCTGGAGGGACGGTTCGACCCGTGTGACCTTGGCGAGGTAGATATTGCCGCGCAGTTGCTTGCGTTGCGCAGTCTCGAAATCAAATTCTTCGACGCGATTGCCGCGGACCACGACGACCCGGGTCTCTTCCGGGTGGGTGGCATCGATCAACATCTTGTTGGGCATATTTTAACTCTTGGCGGCGGCGGGCGCGGTTCACCGTGGGCGCGATTAGCGCTGCCGGGTGACGCGACGGTCCACCTGATTCGGGGGTGAGGGGAAGGCCGAAACGCCCTCGCTCGTGCCGCGCAGAACCGGAAGCCGAGAGAACAACGCGGCGCGCGGAAGCTTCGCTCCGCAATGTCGCGAATTGTCTCTCAGTTTTGGTCGGCACAGTCTGGCGCATCAAGCGTCGGCCCGTATGAAACATTGGACGGCGAGCGCGCCGCCCCTTAATCAGTTGCTGCTGGCCAGGGTTTGGCGCGAATGCGCTCGCCCCTTGGGAACACCGCCGGTCCTTGGGATTAAGGAACCGGGTTACGGGCTACGCCGCCTGTCAAAGCCCGTCCCTGGAAATGGTGGTAACCTGGGACCGGCGCCACCGGAGCTTTGACCCGTCCAACCTCGCTGCCGCGCGCCGCGCTGGCCGTGAAGGAGGGGGGAAAACGCTGGAATCCTCAAACCTTGAGAGTTCCGGCGCTGCACCGGGAGGCGGAGAGCGACGCAACCGAAAATATTGGCCGTCAGCAATTCGTACATACGAGGAATGCGCCGTTGGTGCAAGGGAGCGTAAGGCGAGCGTCGCGCGCCGGTCACACTTGGCGAGATTTGGTCATTGCGTCATTAGGATTGGATTAACCCTCCGGTTCTATTGCGTTAGAAGAGCTGCTCGGAGGCACGGAATCGGTGGCGAGCCGCGCAAATCATCTGATTTTGCTGGGATGTGCGCTGCTGTGCGCCGCAGCATTGCCATGCTCTGATTGCAGGCCCGTCGCGGCCGCGGAAAGCCAGCCGCAAGCTGCCGTTTCGGCGTCGAATTTCCCGGTTGTCTCGGCGGCGCGCCTGGCCGGGGACATCAAGCAGACCCGCCTTGTTCTCGATCTCGATCAGACCATTACCTTCCGGGCTTTCACCCTGGCGGACCCGTACCGGGTGGTGGTCGATGTTCCCCAGATCAATTTCCAGCTTCCTGCGGGCACAGGGGCGGCCGGGCGCGGGCTCGTCAAGGCGTTCCGCTATGGCCTCGTGATGCCGGGCGGCTCGCGAATCGTGCTCGACCTCGCCGGCCCCGCCAAGATCGCCAATTCCTACGTGCTCGAGGCCGCCAACGGCCAGCCGGCCCGGCTGGTGCTGGAGCTGGAGGAGGTCGATCGCGCTGCTTTCGTGCAGTCGGTGGCGCCGGAAAGCCGGGCCGCTCTGCATCCGGCGACAACTGATCCTCCCCCGGCGACGGCGGCGCCAGAGCCGGCCCAACAAAAAGCCGCAGCGCCGACGGATGCGCGGCCCGTGGTGGTGATCGATCCCGGCCATGGCGGCATCGACAACGGCACCCAGTCGAGCGGCGAAGCCGAGAAGAACCTGGTGCTGGCCTTTGGGCTCGCGCTGCGCGACCGACTGGAGATGAGCGGCAAGTACCGAGTCGTCATGACCCGGGATGACGACACCTTCATTCCGCTCAACGACCGCGTCAAAGTCGCTCGTTCCATCAATGCCGCGCTGTTCGTCTCGATCCATGCCGACGCGCTGCCGCGTGCGGAGGGCGACGCCCAGGGCGCCACCATCTACACGCTGTCGGACAAGGCTTCCGACGCCCAGGCCGAGCGGCTGGCGGAAGCCGAAAACAAGGCGGACGCCATCGGCGGGGTCAATCTGTCCGACGAACCGGCCGAGGTCGCGGACATCCTGATCGACCTTGCTCAGCGGGAAACACGTACCTTTTCAAACCGTTTTGCCCGACTTTTGATGGGGGAGATGAAGACGACGGTGCGGATGCACAAGCATCCCCTGAAGTCGGCAGGCTTCCGGGTGCTGAAGGCGCCCGACGTGCCCTCAGTGCTGGTCGAACTGGGGTACGTGTCCAATAAGGGGGATCTCGAGCATCTGGTCTCCGAGAGCTGGCGTTCCCGGACCGTGACGTCGATGGCCCAGGCCATCGACGCCTTTTTGGCCAAGCGGCTCGCGACCGCCGGGCCCACCAATTGATGAAAAGGGAGTTTTGGGTGTCCTCGCAAAGCCCTAGTTTGGCCACAGCGGGCGCTCTATAAAATCTGCGGATGAGGGGCAGGAATCGACAACCCCCTCGGCAAGCGTGTTAGGGCTACGGGCCCAGCGAAGCTCTTGAGTGGTGTAACTGGTACGCCGGTGAATTCTCGACTTGAGGAAGGCGCCCCTTGCCGGCGCCATAGTTGTTCAAGGTTTGAACGGATAAACAGATAATGCGCTTGCTGATACGGTTCATGGGCTTCCTGTTCGCCGCGGGAACCGTGGTCTTCCTGGTGGGCGTCGGGGCCGTGGCAGGCCTGATCTGGCATTTCTCCAAGGACTTGCCGGACTACTCTCAGCTTCAGGATTACGAACCGCCGGTGATGACCCGCGTGCACGCGGTCGACGGCTCGTTGGTTGGCGAATACGCCAAGGAGCGCCGGCTGTACTTGCCGATCCAGGCGGTGCCGAAGCTCGTGATCAACGCCTTCCTCGCCGCCGAGGACAAGAATTTCTACGAGCATGGCGGCATCGATTACACCGGCATGGCGCGCGCCGGACTGCTCTACTTGCAGAACTACGGCTCCAACCGTCGTCCGCAGGGCGCCTCCACGATCACCCAGCAGGTCGCCAAGAACTTCCTCCTGACCAACGAGGTGTCGTTCGCCCGCAAGATCAAGGAAGCCTTGCTGGCGATGCGGATCGAGAAGACCTACTCCAAGGACAAGATCCTCGAACTGTATCTGAACGAAATCTATCTTGGCCTCGGCGCTTACGGCATTGCCGCGGCCTCGCTCGTCTATTTCGACAAGTCGGTCAACGAGCTGACGGTCGCGGAAGCGGCCTATCTGGCGGCGCTGCCCAAGATGCCGGCGACGCTGCATCCGGTGCGCAACCGTGACCGCGCCATCGAGCGCCGCAATTACGTGATCGACCGCCTCCAGGAAAACGGCTGGATCAAGCAAGCCGACGCCGAGAAGGCGCGCAAGGAGCCGCTGGTCGTCACCAACCGCTCCAACGGCGCCCACACCTTCGCCGGCGAATATTTCGCCGAGGAGGTTCGCCGCGACATCTTCGAGCGCTATGGCGAGAAGAAGCTCTACGAGGGCGGTCTCTCGGTGCGCACGACGCTCGATCCGAAGATCCAGGTCATGGCCCGCAAGACCATGGTCACCGGCCTCGTGAACTATGACGAGCAACAGGGCTATCGCGGCGCAATCAGCAAGCTCGACATTTCCGGCGACTGGGGCGTCAAGCTCGCAGACATCAAGTCGCTCTCGGACATCTCGCCGTGGCGCATGGCCGTGGTGCTGGAGACCAGCGACCAGTCGGCGCGTCTCGGCTTCCAGCCCGCGCGCGAGCTCGGCGGCTCCGTCAGCAAGCAGCGCGAAACCGGCATCGTCACGCTCGACGGCGTACGATGGGCGAAGGCCGCCTCGGGCCCCGCGAAAGGCAAGACGCCGACCGCCGTGTCCCAGGTGCTCCAGCCGGGCGACGTGATCTATGCCGATCCGCTCTACACCAAGGAAGGGCAACCCGTCGAAGGTCAGTACCGGCTCCGCCAGATCCCCGAAGTGTCGGGCGCGATGGTGGCGATGGATCCCTGGACCGGCCGCGTGCTTGCAATGGTCGGCGGCTTCTCCTTCGATCAGAGCCAGTTCAACCGCGCCACGCAGGCCTATCGGCAGCCGGGCTCCTCGTTCAAGCCGATCGTCTACTCGGCCGCGCTGGACAACGGCTATACTCCGTCGACCGTGGTGCTCGACGCTCCGATCGAAATCGATCAGGGTCAGGGCTCCGGCGTATGGCGTCCGGAAAACTTTGATGCTGGCAAGTATATGGGGCCGATGACCTTGCGCAATGCGCTGCGGCTATCGCGGAACACGGTGACGGTGCGGCTTGCCCAAGACATCGGCATGCCCTTGATTGGCGAATATGCCAGGCGCTTCGGCGTCTATGACGAGTTGCCCAATTACCTATCCTACTCTTTGGGCGCCGGCGAAACCACGGCGATGCGGATGGTCACGGCCTATTCCATGATCGCCAATGGTGGTCGCCGCGTGAAGCCGACGCTGATCGATCGCATCCAGGACCGTTACGGTCACACCATCTTCAAGCACGACCAGCGTGAATGCCGCGGCTGCGATGCGGCCGGCGGATGGAAGAACCAGGCCGAGCCGCAGCTCATCGACCGCCGCGAGCAGGTGCTGGATGCCATGACCGCTTATCAGATCACTGAGCTGATGGAAGGCGTCGTCCAGGCTGGTACCGCGACCGTGGTCAAGGAGGTCGGCAAGCCGATCGCCGGCAAGACCGGTACCACCAACGAAGCCAAGGACGCGTGGTTCGTCGGGTTCTCGCCAGACGTCGCGGTTGCCATCTATATGGGGTATGACAAGCCGCGTCCGCTCGGCAGGGGCAATGCCGCGACTGGCGGCCATCTCTCGGCGCCGATTGCGCGCGACTTCTTCAAGCTCGCGCTGGCCGATAAGCCGGCGGTCCCGTTCAAGGTTCCGGCCGGCATCAAGCTGGTTCGTGTCGACTCCAAATCCGGCATGCGCGCCGCTCCGGGGCAGACGTCGGGAACCATCCTCGAAGCGTTTAAGCCCGGTACGGCGCCGCCGGATAACTACGCCGTCATTGGCGTCGCCGATGCCGATGGCCGGGCGCCGCAGCAGCCTCCGCCGGACTCCGGCTTCTTCATGCGCCCGGGCACCGGCGGGCTCTACTAGCGGATAATGCCAACGATCGATGTGGCGGGCGGTTGCGCTTTGCAGCCGTCGCCGCTACATCCCCATTTCAATTGTACGCGGACAATTCCGCGAGACCAGAGAACGACATGCGCGCCGAAATCGAACGGTTGGTAGAAGAGATCAAGCAGTCAGTCGGGCTGCTGAGGAGGCATCTTTGACGTCGAGAAATCGACGGCGCGCCTCGCGGAGCTGAACAAGCTCGCAGAAGATCCCAATCTCTGGAACGATCCGCAGAAAGCCCAGAAGCTGATGCAGGAGCGCACCTCGCTGGAGGATGCGCTGTCCGGTATTGGCAAGGTCGAGCAGCAGCTCGAAGACGACATCGGCATGATCGAGCTCGGCGAGGCCGAGGGCGATGAGGGCGTGGTCGCCGAGGCTGAGGCTGCGCTCAAGAACCTGAAAAAGGAAGTCGCACGGCGCGAGCTCGAGGCCCTGCTCTCGGGCGAGGCCGATCGCTTCGATTCCTATCTCGAAGTCCATGCCGGCGCCGGCGGCACCGAGAGCCAGGACTGGGCGCAGATGCTGCTGCGCATGTACACGCGCTGGGCCGAAACGCATGGCTTCAAGGTCGAATACCTCGAAGAGTCCGAGGGCGAAGAGGCCGGCATCAAATCCGCCACCATCCAGGTCTCGGGCCACAATGCCTATGGCTGGCTCAAGACCGAGGCCGGCGTGCACCGGCTGGTGCGCATCTCGCCGTTCGACTCCAACGCGCGGCGGCACACCTCGTTCTCGAGCGTGCAGGTGTTTCCCGTCATCGACGACAGCATCAAGATCGACATCAAGGAATCCGACGTCCGCACAGACACCATGCGGTCGGGCGGTGCCGGCGGCCAGCACGTCAACAAGACCGAATCCGCGGTGCGGCTGACGCATATCCCGACAGGTGTCGCGGTGGTCTGCCAGGCCGGCCGCTCCCAGCACAAGAACCGCGCCCAGGCCTGGGACATGCTGCGCGCGCGGCTCTACGAGATCGAGCTGAAGAAGCGCGAGGAGAAGGCCGCGGCAGACCAGGCCGCCAAGACCGATATCGGCTGGGGCCACCAGATCCGTTCCTATGTGCTCCAGCCCTACCAGATGGTGAAGGATCTGCGCACGGGCGTGCAGACCTCCGATACCTCGGGCGTGCTCGGCGGCGATCTCGATGAGTTCATGGCTGCAACGCTCGCCCAGCGTGCCTTCGGCACCACGAGCGGCGAAATCGAGGACGTCGACTAGCCATGCCCCGCATCGCCTTCATCGGATTGGGGCGGATGGGTCACGGCATGGCCGGCCGTTATCTCGATGCCGGCTTCACCGTGTCGGTCTGGAATCGCAGCAAGGCCAAGGCGGAAGACCTGATCGCGCGTGGCGCGCGCTGGGCGACCTCGCCCGAGGACGCCGCGATCGATGCAGATGCCGTGGTGACCATGGTCGCCGACGATGAAGCGTCGCGCAGCGTATGGCTTGGTCTCAACGGCGCGGCGAAGACGGCGAAGGCCGGCACGATCGCGATCGAATGCTCCACGGTCTCGTATAATCACGCGCGCGAGATGGCGCGCGAATTGAAGGGGCGGGGGCTCATCTATATCGACTGCCCCGTGACTGGCCTGCCCGACGCGGCAGCGGCGGGAAAGCTGACGCTGCTGGTCGGTGCCGACAGCGCCGATCTCGAGCGCGCCCGGCCGTTCCTCGAGCCGATCGGCTCGACCATCCGCCATTTTGGCGCGGTAGGATCGGGCACGGTCTACAAGCTGATCAACAACCTCATGGGCGCGATCCAGATCGCAGGGCTGGCCGAAGGTCTTGCGATCGCCGAGCAGGCCGGTCTCGACATGAAGCTCGTGCTGGAGTCGATCCAGGCGGGCGTCGCCGCAAGCCCGCAGGTACAGCGCCATTCCAAGCGCATGGTCGCCCGCGATTTCTCCGGCGCGACCTTCACGGCCGCGCTGCGTCACAAGGATGCGGACTACGCGGTCAAGCTCGCCGAAAGCCTGCTTGCCGACAAGCCGCTCGTTGGCCGCGCTGCCGTGGAAGCCTATGCGCGCGCAAAGGCCGTGATGCCCGATGATGACGAGGGCAAGATGATCGAGATCGTGTCGCGGCCGAAATAGGCCCGCTCGTCGCAATCGGAAATCGGGTGGCAATGGCTGTGGTTTCGCGGTAGGCGGTCGGTTCGATCGCCAAAGCGAGACACGATGATTGCCAACGACAACCGGATCGACACCCGAGACTGGTCGCTGCTCTGCGCGCTCTCGATCCTCTGGGGCGGCTCGTTCTTCTTCAATGGCGCGGCGCTGCGGGAGCTGCCGCCATTCACGCTCGTATTCCTGCGGGTCATGATCGGCGCGGCCGTGCTGCTGCCGTTGCTGCGACTCTACAAGATCGGGTTTCCGAGGGGCACCTCCGGTTGGAGACCGTTCTTCGCGATCGGGCTGCTCAACAACGTTGTCCCATTCTCGCTGATCGTGGTCGGCCAGACCTTCATTCCGAGCGGGCTGGCGTCGATCCTGAATGCAACGACGCCGCTGTTCACCGTGATCGTGATGGCGATTGCGGGCGAAGAGACGTTGCAGATGCGGCGCGTGGCCGGCGTCGCCTTGGGGCTCGTCGGCGTGATCATCCTGAGAGGCTGGGGCGTCGAGGCGAGGGCGGGGCAGGGGGTCGGCATTTTGCTCTGCCTCGGCGGTGCCTTCAGCTACGGCCTCGCGGCGCTGGCGGCACGTCGATTGTTGAAAGACTCGCCTCCGCTCGGGACGGCAACCTTTCAATTGATGGCTTCGACGGTGATGATGGCAATCGTCGCCGGCGCAATCGAACAGCCATGGCGACATCCCATGCCGGGTGCAACGACTTGGCTTGCGGTGCTCGGCCTCGCAGGTTTGTCGACGGCGCTTGCCTATATCGTCTTCTTCCAGATCCTGCGACGTTCGGGCGCGACCAACGTCATGCTGGTCACGTTGCTCATTCCCGTGACTGCCATTCTTCTTGGCTGGCTCGTGTTGGACGAGCCGGTCTCGCTGCGCGAGATAGCGGGGGCGCTTGTCATCGGCAGCGCGCTGCTCGTGATCGATGGGCGCGTACTGGTCGTGTGGCGCCGCTGTTCAGCGGCGTTCGGCCTTTAGCGTCATGCCGCCGGCGACGCCGACGCCGAGCACGTAGATCCAGCCTGCGTGAAAGTCGAACAGATGCGAGTTCAACAGTGAGCTCGTCACGTTCTGCACGACGACGACGAGCCCGATCCAGGCCGCGAGGCTATCTCCTGTGAACAGCGACAGATGGACCAGCCACATCGCATAGAGCAGGACGACTCCGAGCAATCCCCATTGCACGGCGACGTTGAGGGTCTGGTTGTGGGGATTGTTGACCACCTCGGCCTCGAGGCCGGCCTGTCCCACCGCGGCGCGCTCGAATTGCCGCTTGATCGAGCCGGTGCCGTGGCCGAGCAGGGGCGCCTCTGCAAAGGAAGCGATCGCCTTGCGCCAATAGGTAAGCCGCTGTGCGGTGGAGGCGTGGCTGATATCTTCGTGTCCATGCTGGTATTCGACGGCAACGTCCGTGATCCGCTGACGCAGGTACGGCGACGTCGTCCAGGCGAGGAGGCTCGCCGCGACGGCGGCGGCCAGCAGCAACAGGGCGGCGTGCCGGCCCAAATGCCGCCAGGCGAACAAGGCCAGCAACACGGGCATGCAGAGCAGCGCAGTGCGGGCGGACGCGACGAACAGCATGTTGGTGACGAACAGCAGGATCAGCGCGAGGCAGCCAAGCGTTACCGTCAACCGTCGTTCACGCCAGAGCGTCAGCGTGGGCAGCGCAAGCGCAAAGGCGCACAGGGTGAATTCCTGGCTCTGGTCGATGTAGTTCTTGACCGGCACGCCGGCGGATGCGGTCGCCGTCAGCTTCCACTCGGGGTGGAACAGCACGATCCAGGAGAAGATCGCGAGCAGAGCGCACGAGGCGAGGAAGGCGGCGAAGACCCACGCGCCGCGCTCCGAACGCCGGATGTGATAAAGCAGCGGCGGAATGATGATGAGCTTTGCGACCGGCTTGATCGCGTGCAGCCGGTCGGCCCAGGCGGCGTCCGACCAGAGCAGGCCTGCGAGAGCAAGGCCCAGAAATGCGAAGGGCAAGGCGAAGGCCGGTTGCCTCAGGCATCGCGCATAGTCCCGCCAATCGATGGTCGGCGTGAGGACGAGCAGCCATAGGCCGACGAAGATCGACGGCAATGAGGTCGACCACGGCAGCGAGGCCGCGATCATCGCGGCAAGCAGGTCGGCACTGCAGATCAGCCTCGCGGTGCTGCACGAGGGCGCAAGCGTGCCGCGCGCGTCGGCGGCTTCAACGCTCATTATGGTGGCCTATTGCGCGGCCATCATGCTTTCGGCGGGCCGATACTGGCCGAGGAAATCGCGGGCCTGGGTCTCGTATCCGAAGCGCTCGGCAAGCTCACGACGACGGTCCCTGATGTCGCGGCGGCATTCCTCCTGTCGCGCGATGACGCGCGTGACGGAGGCGCGGATCGACTCGGCGGAGAACGGATCGAAATAATCGGCAAGCTCGCCCGCAACCTCGCGGAACACCGCGATGTCGGAGCAGAGCACGGGCGTGTTCGCCGCGAGCGCCTCGATGATCGGTACGCCGAACCCTTCGGCGAAGCTCGGCATGATCAGGCCGTGCGCCTCGGCGATCAGGGTCGCCTTCTCATGCTCGTCGACATAGCCGGCGAAGCGGATGTTGGGCGGCAGGTTGCGCATCTGCGAGGCACGGCCGGCATAGCCGATCACGACGAGGTCGGCCTGCGGCATGCCGCGGAAGGCGCGGATCACGGTGGCGACGTTCTTGCGCGGCTCGTTGGAGACGATGACAACAAAGCTCGGCCGCCCCGGACGCCCCGTCGGGGCTGGCAGTTGCAGGACATCCGGGGCGTCGAACTGCGTGCGGGGGTAGACGACCCTCGCAGGCAGATGGGCAAATTGCGGCAACAGCTCCCTGAACCGCATCATGCTGTAGTTGGAGACGAAGGCGAGCTCGTCGGCCTGGCGCAGGCTCGTCAGCAGGCGCGACAGGAACAGGCGCGTTGCGACGTCGCTGAGCTTGAGATCGGTGAGCGGCAAGAGGTCGTGGACGACGCAGATGACCTTGGCGCCGGGCTTGCGCTTGATCGCCACGCGGGTCGGCGTATCGACGAGGATGACGTCGTAGTCGCGAGCATCGATCCGCGGTGGCGGCAGCAGGAAGAGGGCCGAGGAGTCCTGGTAGCTGTAGAAGCCGGCTTCGAGCTGGAAGTCGCGGAACAGTTCGAGATGACGCAGATCCGGTGGAATGTATTCGAGCGCGGCGCTCTTGTTCTCGATCAGCCGCGCGCTCATCCCGCGCAGGCCGATCGCCCGCAGGAAACAGAGGGCGTATTCCAACGACGTCGCCATGTCGATCCGGTGCCGGATCCAACCGAGCAGGCGACGCAGGCCGCCGTGGCTGCGCATCATCGGCTCGCTCATGTTGACCGAGTCCAGGTAACGGTACAGCGCCAGGAGCTCGATGTTGCGCGATTGCCGCGGAAACAGCCCGGTGCGCCGTTCGCGAGCCCGCAGCTTGCGGTAGCGGCGCGTTGTCTCGACGAGCAGGGTCAGCTCGTGGCCGTCGGCCTCGAGCGAGCGGATCAATTCGCGGGAGAAGTGGAAGATGCCGCGTTTGTGGTTGGGCTCGCCGAGCGCCTCCGAGACGACCAGAATGCTCTTCTTCATGCGCGTATCTCGCGGAGCTCGAATGGATGTGCGGCGGGCGGCTCGACGGCGACCGTCGAGGCGACGTGTCCGTGATCGAGGTTGATGATGGTGGAGCAGGTGCGACGCAGCAGCGGCTGGTCGTGGGAGGCAATGATCACGATCGCGGCCTGCGAGACCAGCTTGAGCAGCCGGGCCTGCGCCTTGGCCGAGAAATTCTCGTCGACGACGCTGAGCCACTCGTCGAGCAGCAGGATGTCGGCCGGGAACGCGGTCGCGGTCGCAAACAGCACGCGCATCAGCATGCCCGAGGAGAACATGCGCAGCGGCAGCCGCTGCATCCGCTCCTCGAGCTCGGTAAAGGCCCAGATCTCGTCGATGATCGCACGCGTCGGCTTGCGGCCGGAGATGCGCAGCAGGAGCGCGATGTTGTCCTCCGCCACGAAGTCGAGATTGACGCCGGCATTGAGACCGAGCAGGGGCACGATGTTGCCCTTGATTGCGACGCTGCCGCTGCTGGGCGGATAGACGCCGGCAATAAGGCGGAGCAGCGTCGATTTGCCCGAGCCGTTCGGCCCGGCAAGACCGATGCGTGCGCCGGCTTCGGCCTCGATCGTGATGTTGTCGACGGCGCGGATGATCCGCATCCCGCCTTCCTCGCGGATGAGATGCCCGAGCAGGCGGCGCTTGAGCGAGTAGTCGTAGGCGCCGTAGAGGGGATAATCGAGACTGACGTTACGCAGGCTGATCGAGGCCATGATGCTAGATCCAGAAGGCCGCTTTGCGCAGGTGGACGAGCGTCAGCCAGCTTGCGAGCGCGAGCACGGCAAGGCACGCCAGCACGTAGACGATGCTGAGAGTGTCGACATGGCCACCCATCAAAGGCTCGCGCCAGACCGCGAACAGGTGTGTCAGCGGATTGAGCCGCATGATGGTCGAGCGATGATTGATCATCTCCGATGACCAGATCACGGGTGAGGACAGGAAGCCGAGCATCAGCGAGGATTCGATGATCGGCTTGAGGTCGCGATACCGCGTCGCCATGGCGCCGAGCACCAGGCTCAGTGCGAAGGTGCAGGCGATGAAGAGCAGAAGCCCCGGCAGGGCGGCCAGAGCGTGGGAGATATCGCGCGGGGTCAGCACGAGCCAGAGGATCAGCGGCACGCAGGCATTGTGGAGCGCGAATAGCGCCTGGCGGAAGGTGCATTGCAGGAGGAAGATCACCGGTGGCAATGCGCGGTCGCGGATCAGGCCCGCCGAGCCCTGTAGCGCCGTGGTGGCATCGAGCACGACGCTGTTGAGGAAAGTCCAGGCCGTCATCGACAGCGCGAGCATGGGCAGCCGGGCCAGCACCCCGGCGTTGGACATCTGGCCGATCACCGAACCCAGCACCGCGACCACGATCGCCATCTGGAGCGACATCCAGAACGGGCCGAGCAGCGAGCGCACGTAGCGATGGCGCATGTCGGACCAGGCCAGCGCGCCTGCGATCCGGACCACATCGAGCCAACCCGGCGTGGGGGAAGCGACGGCGGCGGAGCGGCTTGTGCTCGCGCCCGAGGCCTGAGCCAATGCCTGGGTGTACACCGTCTCCATGCCGTTCTTGAAGGCCATGGCGGAGTAGCGCGTCGCCGCGCGAGTCCGTGCGGCAAGGCCCATGCGGCGGCGGCGTTCGGGATCGCGGATCAGGGTGTCGATGGCTTCGCCAAGCGCGACGGCATCGCCGGGCGGCACGGTGATCGCCTCGATGCCGTCACGCGCAACATGCGGCACGGCCGTGTCCAGCGCCGTGTTGACGACGGGCCGGCCCGCCGCCATCGCCTCGAGCTGGACGAGCCCAAAGGTCTCGGCGCTGGTCACCGACGGCATCACGAACACGTCGGCGATGCACATCAGCTTGATGCGCTCGCAATCGGGCACGGAGCCGAGCAGGCGGACGCGCTCGCGAACGCCGAGCTCGTCGATCAGCTCCTCGAGCCGCACGCGCTCGACGCCTTCGCCGATGATCCAGACCTCGAAGTCGTGGTTTGCCGCAGCGCGGATCAGCACCTCAAATCCCTTGTAGGGAACGAGCCGCCCGCAGGCGAGCACGAGCCGTCCGCGATCGTTGACGTGCTCGGGATCGATTCGCGGCCAGTCGTATTTCGTGGTGTCGATGCCGAACGGCACGACGTGGCACTTGTCGGCGAATTCCCGCAGCAGCGGCGTGGTGTCGACCAGCACGCGGTCGGAGATGATGATGGCGGCGGCCTGACGCAGGGTCCGTCGCATCAACGGCTCGACGAACCAGCGCAGGCCAGCATGGGTGACGATGTCGGCATGCCAATGCACGACCAGCGGCCGCTTGCGAGCGAAGCCGAACGCGAAGACGAGGTCGGCGAGCGGGAAGGGGGCGTGCAGTGCCAGCAGGTCGTGCTGCGCGATCTTGCGCCACAGGCGCCAGGGATAAGTCGGCGCGGCCGGCAGCGAGAGCACGTCGCCGAATGACTGTACGCGCTCCACGGCGACGTCGTTGACGACGATATCGCGGCGTGCCTCGGCGGATTTCGAGCACACCAGCACGGCGGAGGTGAAGGCGTCCTTCACGCTCGCGCAGATGTCGCGGATCACCGTGAGCGTGCCGCCGAACAGGTCGGGGTAGTAGACCTTGAAGATATGGAGGACCGACGGGCGGGTGGGGTGGCTGACAGGGGCCATGTTGTTCGTCGCGCTCCGCTCAGCCGGCCATGAGGGCGGCGACGAAGGGCACCGCGAGCGTCGAGATGAAGATCACGCCGCGCAGCAGCGCGGGCAGCATCGGCTCGACCGCGCCAAGGCGGCGGCCGAGATGTGCAGAAATCATGCTGGAATTGCAGACCAGGCGGTCAGGCATTGGGTCAACTTTCCCTTTCGAGCCGAGCCCTCAGTTGCCGTCCCGTATATGTGGGAAAATTTACCACGTCAACGGCGCAAACGAAAAAAGTGGGATTGTGTCCCACGCGGGGCGCCGTTACAATTCAGACATGAATGCCAAGCCCGGGTCCAAGGCGGCGGATAAACCGGCTGCACCACAGCCGAACGCCGCGGCAAAGCTGCACGCGCCCCTGGCGCGGCTGCTGCGCCCGTTGGTGCGCCTGTGCATTCGCAGCGGCATGACCTTTCCAGCGCTGGCGCAATTGCTCCGCGAGCTGTTCGTCAACGTCGCCGAGCACGATTTCGCGCTCGAAGGCAAGGAGCAGACCGACAGCCGCGTCAGCCTGCTCACGGGCATCCATCGCAAGGAAGTGGCGCGGCTGCGCGGCGCCGGCGCGCCCGTGCATGAAGCGCCGGCGGCGGTATCGCTGACCAGCGCCGTGATCGCGCGCTGGTTTGCCGCGCCCGAATTCACCGATGCGAAGGGCGAGCCGCTGCCGCTGCCGCGCATGGCCGAAGGCGAGGCTCCCTCGTTCGAGCAGCTTGTCGCCTCCGTCACCAAGGACGTCCGTCCACGCGCGGTGCTCGACGAATGGCTCGATCGCGGGCTGGTCAGGATCAACGGCGAGGACGAGATCGAGCTGGTCGAGGCTGCCTTCGTTCCGCCCGGCGAGAACGACAGCAAATGGTACTATCTCGGCCGCAACCTGCACGACCATATCGCCGCCGCGGCCGAAAACGTCTCTGGGCCTGCGCCGCGCTTCCTCGAACGCGCGGTGCATTACAATGGCTTGTCGCCAAAACTTGCAAAACGGCTCGAGGCGCGCTCGCGCGAGCTTGCGATGGAGGCCCTTCAGACTGCCAACCGTGAGGCGCGTCGCGCGCTCGCCAAGGACAAGGGCGGAGATGCCCGCTGGAATTTCGGCACCTACATTTATTGCGAGGACGTCGAGGAGGAGAGCAATGGCAGCGGCGAGGGCGGTCGCTCATGACCAAGCCGCCGCGCATATCCCGCCGCCTGCTGCTTGCGGGGGTCTGGCTCGCCGGAACGGGCGCCGCCTGGGCGCAAACCAGGCGCGGCACCGACCAGGGCATCGGCGGCACTGGCATCAGCCGCGGCGACGATCAGGGCATCGGCGGCACCGGCATCGTCGGCGTGATCCAGCGCTTCGGCAGCATCTACGTCAATGGCGAGCGTGTCGCTTACGCGGCCGACGTTCCGGTGCGGATCGATGGCGAGCAGGCAACGACGAAGAGCTTGCGCATCGGACAGCTCGCGCGCGTGGTCGCCGTTCGGCAGCCCGACGGCACGCTGGCGACGCGCAGCATCAATATCGCCAGCGAGGTTGCTGGCCCGATCGAAGCGGTGAAAGGCAACGAGATCACCGTGCTCGGCCAAAAGGTGCAGTCGAGCGGCCAGGAGAGCTGGCGCCGCGTCGGCACGCGTGTGGCCGTGTTCGGACTGCGCCGCACCGACGGTATGATCGTCGCAAGCCTCGTCGAGCAGCGTCGCAGCGCCACCGCGCGGGTTTCCGGTCTCGTCGAGCGCGGTCCTGACGGACTGCATATTGGCGGCCTGCGGCTCAACGGTGCGGATGTCGCGCTGGTCGGCCAGCGCGTTCAGGTCGAGGGCAGCGCGAGCCAGGGCGTGCTCCAGGTCGCGCACGCCAGGGTCGACGATTTCTCGGATCTCACCGGCGCGAGCCGGCTATCAGTCGAGGCCTATGTGCAGCGCTCCGGTGCCAATCTGCAGCTCGGCTCCGGTCTCGTCGCCCATGACGGCTCGCGCTTTGCGCCAAGTGCCGGCGAGTCGCGGGTGGTGCTGAACGGCGTGTTCGATCGCGGGCGCGGCTTGCAGGTCGAATCGGTGCAGGCAGTCACGCAGTTCCCGGGATCGTCGCTGCAGGGACCGGGCAGCCCGCCAAGCTCTGGCGGCCATTCGCCGGGCGGCTCGATCCTGCATCCGGGAAGCGGCATGCCCGGCTCGCCGAGCGGCCAGCCCGGTGCGCCTGGTGGTGCTCCTGCGCCTGGTTCGGGCCCGGGGCCGGCTCCCGGCTCCGGCCCATCGGGCACGAGCGGACCGTCTGGTCCCGGCGGCCTCGGCTCACCCGGTGGTCCCATGGGGCCCGGCGGTGGCGGCTTCGGTGGTCCCGGCGGCGGGATGGGCGGCGGCCGACGCTGAGCATGATCTGGAATTCTCATCGCGCTTTAGGGTGCGAAGGTGAGAGCGCCCTAACGCGCCCTCGAGAGAAACGAGCGCAATCGCTCGTGACGGGGATCATCGAAGATCTTGGCCGGTGGACCGCTCTCGACGATCTGGCCCTTGTCCAGAAACCAGACGGTGTCGGCGACCTCGCGGGCAAAACCGATTTCGTGCGTGACGACCACCATCGTCATGCCGTTTTGCGCCAGTGACTTCATCACACGGAGCACCTCGCCGACCATTTCCGGATCGAGCGCGCTGGTCGGCTCGTCGAAAAGCATGACGTCCGGATCCATCGCCAGCGCGCGTGCGATCGCTACGCGTTGCCGTTGCCCGCCGGACAGGCGCGACGGCAAGGCGTCGGCCTTGTCTGCCAGTCCGACACGGTCGAGCTCAGTCATGGCGCGCTCTCTGGCCGCAGCCTTGCGCAGTTTTCGCAAGCGCTCGAGCCCCAGCGTGATGTTGCCGAGGGCGGTGAGATGCGGAAACAGGTTGAACGCCTGGAACACGAATCCGACGCGCTGGCGCAGACGGTTAATGTCGACGCCACGCCCGGCGACATCAACACCCTCGAACAGCACTTGTCCGCCTTGAATGTCTTCCAGGCGCGTCACCGTACGAATGAGCGTGGATTTGCCGGAGCCCGATGAGCCGAGCAGCGTGACGACCTCGCCCCGTTTCACTTGGCCGGTCACGCCGGCCAGCACCTGGTGCTGGCCAAACCATTTTTCGACGGCCTCGAAGCGGATCATGGCTTGCCCTCACGCCGGCTGAACGCCGAGTCCGCCGCGCTCGGCGGCCAGCCGCCGTTCCAGCCAGCGCGCCGCCGATGTCAGAGTGAAGCAAAGCGTGAAATAGGTCAGCGCCAGCAATCCGTAGACCTCGAACGGTTGCGTCATGAGCTGGTTGTTCACCTGGCTCGCCGCAAACGTCACCTCGTTGGCGCTGATGACATAGCCGAGTGAGGTCTCCTTGATCGTGGAGACGAACTGGCTGACCAAGCTTGGCATCATGTTGTGCAGGACTTGCGGCAGGATGACCTTGAAAGTGGTCGGAATGTAACCGAGGCCAAGGGCCTTTGCCGCTTCTGTCTGACCTTTGGGCAGGCCTTCAATCCCGGCCCGGATGATCTCCGAAAGATAACTCGCCTCGTAGACGACAAGTGCGAAGAGCAGCGTCTCGACGCCTCCGACCGTACGTCCGATCAACAGCGGCAGCGCGAAATAGGTCCAGAAGATGAACATGATCAGCGGCAATCCGCGTACGACGTACACCACCGCCGTTGCTGGTCCGCGCAGCCAGCGATAGGAGCTGAGACGAGCCAGCGCGAGTCCGATTGCGACTGGAAAACTGAGGGATAGGCCGACGACCGCGAGGAACAGTGTCATCGCAAGCCCACCGACCGGACCGTGCGGGTATTGCCCGATCAGGAACAGAAGCCAGTTGTCCTCGAGGATTTGCAACATCAGCGCAGCTCGAGTTTCAACCGCCGGTCGGCGAAGGCGCCGAGCGCCATGATCCCAAAGGAGATCGCAAGATAGATGATCGTTGCGACAGCGAACGCTTCGAACGTCTTGAACGTGTAGCTGTCGACCTCGCGGGTCCGATAGGTCAGCTCGCCGACGCCGATCGCCATGGCGAGGCTGGTGTTCTTGAACAGGAGCAGGGTCTGGTTGATCAGCGGCGGAATCACGATGCGCAGCGCCTGCGGCAGGATCACGTAGCTCATCGCCTGGAGATAGTTGAACCCGATCGAGCGCGCGGCCTCGTATTGCGTCTTCGGGATCGAGCGAATTCCGCTGCGTAAATCCTCGGTGATATAGGCCGCACTGGCGAGGCCCAGTGCCACCATCGCGAGGAGAAACTCGCTGTGGTGGCTGTTGACCCACATGCGGATGGCGCGAGGCAGCAGTTGCGGGACGCCGAAATACCAGACCAGGATCTGAACCAGCAACGGAACGTTGCGATGATATTCGACGTAACCTGCCACCAGCCATTCGAGCGGCCTGAACGGAAGCATCCGGACCAGCGTCAGGATGATCCCGATCGTCATTCCGAGCAGCCAGGCCGCCAGGGTCAGAGCGATCGTCGTCGCCACGCCCCAGATGAACCAGTCCAGATATTGGCCGGTCAGGACTGCGGCCGGGTCGAAGACATAGCCCATCGTTAAGTCATGTACTCCCGATGTTCAGTTTGGCGCGGAGGCGAGGGGATCAGCCCTTGATCTCCTCGATCTTGAAATCCCGCTTCATGTCATAGACCGTTCCGGGCCCGAACCACTTGGCAAAAATCTTGCCGGCTTCTCCGGATGCATCCAGCTCAGCGAGCACCTTGTTGACCTGATCCTTGAACGCAGCTTCGCCCTTGCGGACACCGAGCCCCCATGGTTCGACGAAGACCGACTTCTCGACGATCGACATCGGCGAGGACGCCTGTGCCTGTTTGCGGAGTTTCACCAGGATTAGCTCGGAGGCGCAAAATCCGTCGACCTTGCCTTGAACGACGGCAAGAAACCCCGCCGACGAATCCTGGAAGGTTACAGTTTCGGCGGTCGGGATGACACGCCTGACGCCCTGTTCCGAGGACGATCCCTTGAGCGCGCTTATCTTCTTGCCGGACAGCTGCTCGAGCGTCGCGATGCCGGAATCGGCCGACACCAGCACCTTTTGCTCGCTGACAAAATACGAATAGCTGTAGTCGATCTGTTGTGCGCGTTCCTTCGACCAACCGAGATTGGCAGCGAGGATATCGACCCGGCCCTGGAGCAGCTCGGGGATGCGGGCCTCGACGGCCATCGGCTTGAGCTCGAGCGCGACATCGAGCGACTCCGCGACCTTGCGGCAGATGTCGATGTCGTATCCCACGATCTCGCGCGTCTTCGGATCCTGGAAGCTGAACGGCTCGGCCGTGCCGAGCGTGCCGCAGACCAGCTTGCCGCGGGCCTTCACATCGGCAAGCTCGTCGGCCTTTGCCACGCCGACAACCCCGGTGAGGAGCAGGATTCCGGCGGCGGCAACCTGGAATAATCTCATGGCTCTTTCCTTCATCCTTCTGCGGTTAGCGCAAGGCCGCACAGGTTCGCGCGAGCCGTGTGCAGGCCTCCTCGATCTTCGGCAATGAGGTCGCGATCGACATGCGCAGATAGGACGGCATGCCGTATGCCGTTCCATCGATCACTGCGACGCCGGCGGCATCGAGGAAGTGCATGACGACGTCCAGATCGGTCTTCAGAACCTTGCCCTCGGGCGTGGTCTTCCCGATCAGGCCGACGCAAGACGGAAACACATAGAAGGCTCCGTCTGGCGCAAGGCACGAGAGGCCGGGGATATCGTTCAGCAAGGCGACCGCACGATCGCGGCGGCGGCGATACATCTCGCGGGCCTCGGTGACGAATCCCTGATCGCCTTCGAGAGCGGCCGTCGCCGCCGCCTGGCTGATCGCAGACGTGCAGGACGTCGATTGCGACTGGATCGTGTTCATGGCTGCGATGAGCTCTGCGGGCCCCGCGCCGTAGCCGAGCCGGAAGCCGGTCATGGCATAGGTCTTGGAGACGCCATTGACCAGCAAAGTCCGCTCCTTAAGCCGAGGCTCGACGGCCACGATGCACGGCGTTGCCCCGTCATTGAAGCGGATGTGCTCGTAGATGTCGTCTGTCATGACAGCGACATTGGGGTGGCGCAGCAGCACTTCGGTCAGCGCACCGATCTCGGCGGCGGAATAGAACGCGCCGGTGGGATTGCATGGGGAGTTCAGGATGAGCCAGCGCGTTTTGGGCGTGATCGCTTGCTCCAGAGCCTCGGCCGACAGCTTGAATCCCGAGTTCTCGCCGCAGCTCACGATCACTGGCGTGCCGTCGCAGGCCTCGACCATGTCGGGGTACGAGACCCAATAGGGCGCCGGGATGATGACCTCATCGCCGGCTCCGAGCGTGGCGGCGAGCGCGTTGTAGATGACCTGCTTGGCGCCGCCGCCGACGGAGATCTCGTTCATGGCGTAACGGACGCCGTTCTCGCGGGCGAGCTTTTCGATGATCGCCTTGCGCAGCGCGGGCATTCCGTTGACCGGCGTGTAGCGCGTCGCGCCTGCTTCGAGCGCGGCAGCAGCCGCCGCGCGGATGTGCTTCGGCGTATCCAGATCAGGCTCGCCGGCCGTGAGATCGATGACGTCACGACCCTCGGCCTGGAGCTGTCGGACCCGATCCCGCGCCACCATGCTCGGCGACGGCTTGATTCGCTGGACCCTCGGGGCGAGGGCGATGGCACCGGCGCGGCTCATGACGCCGACCCTTGAGCGGGAGTATTCCCTGTACCCATGTAAGAATTGTCGAGACGACCTTCGCGGATGGCTGCGAGTGCGCCGGCCTCGCGCGTCTCCTGCTGCCTGACACGCTCGAGCAGCTCCGCGGCAACGGATTGGTCGAAGGCGATGACACCGTCCTCGTCGCCGAGGATGACGTCGCCCGGCATCACCACCATGCCATCGATCGAGACCGGGACGTTGATCTCTCCGGGACCTGATTTGTAGGGACCGCGATGCGTGACACCACGTGCGAAGCAGGGAAAGCCGGCCTGGGCGAACGCGCCGACGTCACGGATGGCGCCGTCGATGACGAAGCCGGCGACCCCCATCGCCTTGGCGCGCGTCATCATGATCTCGCCGACAAGGGCCTGGCCGAGATCGCCGCCGCCATCGACCACGAGCACGTCGCCCGGCCGGAGCTGCTCATAGGCCTTGTGCAGCATGAAGTTGTCGCCGGCGCGAGTCTTGACGGTGATCGCGGTGCCGATCAGGCGGGCGCTGCCATGGAACGGTCGGAGCGCGCGCGTGCCGTGCAACCTATTCATGTTGTCTGAGACGATTGCAACCTGTGCGGCGGCAAAATCGGCGATGATTGCAGGCGGGACGGAGGGCGGTGAGGGGAGCAGTCGATGGCCGGGCAGGAGCATAGGCAGAACCGATGGGCTGTGTGCTGAAGCGCAGATGTCGCCTAAAGCCTGCCCCGCGACAGACTTGAAGAAAAGTGAATATTTTTCTAGATATGAAATCGCTTTTTTTCGAATGATATGGCACAACCATGGTGAGCCTGACGCTGAAGCAGGTCGAAGCCTTCTACTGGATTGCCGAATTGGGTGGTGTGGTCGACGCCGCGGAGCGTTTGAACCTCGCGCAATCGACCATCTCCAAACGTATCGCCGAACTGGAAGCAGCAGTCGGGACTACCCTGTTCGATCGCAACAGCCGAACGATCAGCCTGACGCGCAGCGGCGAAAACCTGATCGAGCTCGCCGCTCAGCTCTTGGAGCTTGAGGCACGAATGCGCCAGGTCGCAGCCGGGCCGCTGGCCTTCAGCGGTACCTTCAGGTTCGGGGTCACCGAACTCGTTGCCTTGACCTGGCTCCCGAAACTGATCGTGGCCATGAAGGAGGCCTATCCGGCGGTCATTCCGGAGCCTGAGGTCGAATCCAGTGTCGTGCTGCTCGACAAGCTCGCCGATCGTCGGCTGGATCTTGTGATCGGTCTTGATCCGCCGGCCAGTGCCTACTTCAACGCGCTGCCGCTCGACAGCGTCACACTGCAGTGGATGTCGGCGCCCGGCGTCGGCCCCAAGGCCAACGAGGCTGCGCTCGATGAGATCGCCCGGTACCCGATCCTCACCCAGGGAGAAGGATCAGGCTTGCAGAAGCTCGTTCTGGATTGGCTGGGCGCGAGCGGCATCAAGCTCAATCGCGTCGTCAAATGCAACAGCCTGAGCGTCCTCTCGGCGCTGGCCGTGGCCGGGCTCGGCATCACCTTTCTGACCGAGCAGTATTTCCGGCACGAGATCGAGATCGGTCTGCTGCGTACGATCAGGACGTCGCCGCCCATCCCGCAGATCAGATATTTTGCCGTCACGCGTGCGGATGTTGTCGATCCGCTGGCCGGGCAGATCGCGCGCATTGCGCGTGAATGCTGCGATTTCTCGCTTCGCGGCTTGTCGGCGCGGCGCGTCGGACAGGGAGCATGATCCGGAAAAGTGTGAAGCGGTTTTCCCTCGCGACAAACGCGGAACGCGTTTGCGCGCAGATCATGCTCAAACAATAACCCAAAGCGCGATGACCATTCAGCCCAATCTCATCGCGCTTTAGCCGGCGCTGAGGCGTACGCCGGCGCGCAGGAATTTCTGCGGATCGACCGCTTCGCCGTCGATCCGGGTTTCGTAGTGCAGATGCGGACCGGTCGAGCGGCCGGTCGATCCGACCAATCCGACGACCTGGCCGATCTTCACGATCTCGCCGACCTTGACGTTGATCTCGGAGAGATGGCCGTAGCGGGTCGAGAGCCCGTTGCCGTGGTCGACCTCGACCATGCGGCCGTAGCCACCCGACCATCCAGCCGACACCACCTTGCCGTTGGCGGTCACGCGGACGGGATCGCCGGTCGCGGCGCGGAAGTCGAGGCCGGTGTGCATCGCCGGCCGGCCGAGGAACGGATCGCTGCGCACGCCAAAGCCTGAGGTGAACTCGACCTCACCGATGACCGGCTTGCGATAGGGCACCAGCGCCAGCGTGCGGTTGAGCCGATCCACCTCGGCGCGCGTGACATTGATACGATAAAGCTGCTTCTCGAACGGACCGGCATTCGCGGTGAGTTTGACGGGTACAAACGGCCCGCCCATCGCAGTCCGCGGCACGGCTGCTTCGAGATCGGCGAGGTTCAGGCCGAGATCACTGACCACGCCGCGCATCCGACGCGCCCGCGATTCCATGTTCTCCTCGACGGCGCTGAGCGCTGCGACCTGGCGTCTCTCGACCTGGTCAAGCGAGGTCTGCAAGCGCACCAGCACGTTGTCAAAGCCCTGAACCTTGGCGAACTGGCTCGGCTGCGGGCTGGCGATCGCAGGGGTGCGCGATTCAAGCCGCGCCTCGCGATCCGGTGGTGCTACGAAAATCACGGTGTCGCTGATTGGCGAGGGCTTTGGCGTGCCCTGAGGCGGGGGGGCCTCGCCGCGTTGCGGTGTCGCGCGCGGGATCGATCCGGTCACGTCCGGCATGGCGCCGAGCGCGGTTGCGCGGGACTCGAGCGCGGCCTGGCGCTTCATGATCTGGTCGAGCTTCTGGTCGAACTGCTCCTGGTCGAGCAGCTGCCGGCTCGTGGTGCGATCGACTTTGGCCCGGAGCTCGGCGATGCGATCCTCATAGGCATATTGCATCTCTGCTTGGCGGGCGATCAGCCGCGTCAGCACGTCGTCGCGGAAGGCGAAATAGGTGGCGGTCGCCGCCGACCACAGGCCGAGCAGCACGACGGTCCCGACCACGATCCAGAACACCACGGGCCCGAGGCGGACCTGCTTGCCGTGATGCACGATGGTGTAGGCGTCGTCGGCGGCGGGCAGGGGGATCGCGGCGGCGGTGCTGACAGGACGGCGGTTGAAGGGCCGCCCGTGGTCGTGAGGGTGATGCTGGGAGGCGTGCGAGTATTGGGCAGAACTTTTCGACATCGGCACTCCCGCGCCGGTCGGAGAAGTTCCGTACGGCTCAATTGCCGCAGCAATCTGGGCCGCTCATGGTTAATTTTCCGGAAACGGGAATGCTCGAATTCGCACAACTGGTTAAAGGGATGCTGCCGCCGACAGCACGTCCTCGGCGTGGCCGTCGACCCGGACGTTGCGCCAGATTCGCGCCACCTTGCCGTCGGCGCCGACCAGCACCGTGGTGCGAAGAATCCCAAGGAAAGTCCTGCCGTACATCGATTTTTCGCCCCAGGCGCCGTAGGCCTCCAGCATCTCGTGCTGCTCATCCGAGATCAGGGGGACGACAAGGCCGTGCTTGTCGCGGAACTTCTCCTGGGCCTTCAGCGGATCAGCCGAGATGCCGAGCACGCTCGTGCCGGTCGCGGCGAAGGCATCTTTGAGCCGGGTGAAGTCGATCGCCTCCCGTGTGCAGCCGGGCGTGTCGGCGCGAGGGTAGAAGAACAGGACCAGCTTCTTGCCGGAATAGTCGGCCAGCCTCGCGATGCCGCCGCCGTCGCGCGGCAGGCTGAAGGCGGGTGCCTTCTGGCCTTCGGACAGGGCGCCCTTGTCTACTTTGGCGGCCTTCGCGGCGACGGCTGCCGATTCGGAAGATTTTAACCGTTTCGACGTGGCCTTGTGCGATGCTGCCAGGGTTGAGGTCTTTGTTGATTTGCGTTTTGCGGCCCGCTGCATCGTCGCGGGCTTCATTGTCGCCGTAGTCCGCGTTTGAGTCCGTTTTTTCCTGGGGGTTGGGCTGCCGGAGGCCGACTTGGACGATTTCTTTCGCGTTTTCTTGGACATACGCCTTCCTTTCGACGCTTTCGGCGGGTCAACCAAAGCGGTATTGCAGATCTCGTCCGGCGTGCCGGAATCGCGCCCTCGGCTGGGCAAGTCTGACGACGCCGGAGTATGGTTACAAGGAATTCCAAGCACTACCCCACTGCTCGTTGAACGCGCTCTCGGGGCGAAATGACGAACAGCAGGCATATCAAGGGAATGGCGGCAATGCCGGCGCAGGGACGTTTGGTCCCCGCGGACGGCTGCGGCCCCGGCGGCGCTCAATCCAGGGATGGGCGCCTGTATCGAGAGGCAATGGCAAGGAATACGTCGCCCCAGGACCACAACGGGGACCTCTATCGGGACCTCGATCGGCGCCCCGGAGTGCAAGAGCCTCTCGAATGGGACGCGGTCGATTGGGATCCGGACCAGGAGGCGGCGGCAGGTCACCAGGCGCGCCGGCTGTTGTCCCGTTCCAGCTCCCGCTTTCATCGCGTAGGTGACGGCTTCGGCGCGTTCGGTCGCTGGCTTGCGGCTGATCGCTGGGTCAAGCGGCTTGCCCTCGTCACCGGTACCCTCGTCATCATCTTCGTCTGTTGCTTTGCCACGCTGTGGTGGCGGCTCGGCGCGGGTCCCATCAATCTCGACATGGCGACGCCATGGCTCGCGGCTGCGATCGAGGACAATATCGGCCACGGCAACACCGTCGAGGTCGGCGGCACACAGATCGAACGTGCAGGGCGAATCCGCATCGCCGTGCGCATTCGCGACATCATCGTCCGCGACCGCGATCACGCCATCGTCGCAAGCGCGCCGAAGGCTGAAGTGCGGCTGTCGGGCATGGCGCTCCTGATGGGTCGGCTGCGCGCCGAGAGCCTCAATCTCGTCGATGCCGAGCTCGCGATCCGGATCGCACCCGACGGCACCGTCACGGTCTCGGCCGGCGAAACCGCAAAACCGCTCGCCACCGGCGTTGCGTCGAAAAAGGAGGCGGGCCTGCCTCCGACCTTCCCGCGTCCGGGATCTGCGCCGCCTCTCGCGACGACCGCTCCCGCCACTTCGTCCGGTCCGGACGCGGGTGCAGCTTCTTCCAGCGGCAGCACGCAGAGCGGACTGCTTGCCGGGCTCGACTGGCTCGACAGCCTGAGCCTGACCGGGCTCGACGGGCAGAACCTCAACGAGATCGGCCTGAAGAACGGCAATCTGATTGTCGACGACCAGCAACGCGGCAGCAAGTGGAGCTTCGAGAACATCAGCCTCAGCCTGCGCCGGCCGCACGGTGGCGGCGTTGCGCTCAGCTTCGGCGAAGAGGGCGCGCGACCATGGTCGCTCCGCGCCACGATCGGCCCTGCCGAGAACGGCGTGCGCTCCGTCGATATCCGCGCCGACAAGGTTTCGACCTCGAACATCCTGCTGGCATTGCGGCTCAAGGACCTGACCTACAATGCCGACCTGCCGCTGACCGGCGAGCTCAAGGGTGAGCTCGGTCGCGACGGCCTGCCGACCTTCTTCCGCGGCAAGGTTCTCGTCGGCGCGGGGAACATCATCGACACCGATACGCCGGATTATCCGATGGCGATCGACTCGGCCGAGCTCAACCTCGAATGGGACGCCGGACGCCGGGTGCTGGTGGCGCCGTTCAAGATCATCTCCGGCGCCAACCGGGTCACGCTGCTCGCGCATCTCGAGCCGCCCAATGGCACCACCAACGACTGGCAGCTCGGTTTCAGCGGCGGATCGATCCTGCTGGGCGGCATCGACAACGAGCCGCCGCTGGTCTTCAACCGTATCAACATCGGCGTCCGTTTCGACACCGACCACAAGCGCGTCGTGCTGGCGCAGGCCGACATCAGCAATGGCGAGATCGGCGTCGCCGGCACCGGCGCCATCGATTATTCCGGCGAGCCCCGGCTGATGCTCGGCTTTGCGGGCACGCCGATGTCGGCGTCCGCGCTCAAGCGGATGTGGCCGACGCTCGTCGTGCCCGAGCTGCGCGAATGGGTCATCGAGCGGATCGAGCGCGGCACGCTCCAGCGCATCGAGATCGGCGTCAACTCGCCGACGCGCAACCTCCCGCGCAAGGGCCCGCCGATCCCCGATGACGGCCTGTCGGTCAACATCGTGGCGAGCGGCGTCGCGGTTCATCCGGTGGACGGCATGCCCTCGGTGCACGATGCCGACTTGAAGGCGCACGTCACCGGACGCACCGCGACCGTGACGATCGGGCAGGGCATTGCCGATACGCCGGCGGGACGCAAGATCACGATCTCGGATTTCACCTTCGAGGTGCCGGACATGGCGCCAAAGCCGTCGCCGTCGCGCAGCAAGTTCCGCGTCGATGGTCCGGTGCCGGCGGCTGCGGAAATTCTCGCCAATGATCGCCTGAGCGATCTGTCCGCCACCTTCGTCGATCCCAACACCAGCAAGGGCAATTTCTCGGCCAACATCACGCTCGCCCTGCCGGTGAAGGGCGAGCTGACCAAGGCGGATACGAGCTACACCGTCACCGCCGATCTCAACGGCTTTGCCGCCGACAAGCTGGTGATGAACCAGAAGCTCGAGGCGAACAGCCTCAAGATCGTTGCCAACAACCAAGGCTACCAGGTCAAGGGCGACGTCAAGATCAACGGCCAGGCGGCCTCGCTCGATTACCGCAAGCCGGCCGATGGCGATGCCGACGTCAAACTGCAGACCACGCTCGACGATGCAGGTCGCGCCCGTCTCGGTTTCGATTTGAGCCCCGCCGTCAGCGGTTCGCTGCCGGTCAAGGTCTCCGGCAAGATCGCCAGCGGGCCGGACCAGACCACGCGCCTCGGCATCGAAGCCGACCTGACCTCCATCAAGCTAGACAACATCCTGCCGGGCTGGGTGAAGCTGCCGGGCAAGTCGGGCAAGGCCAGCTTCAAGGTGGTGCCGACGGCGCAATCGACGCGGCTCGAGGACATCGTCGTCGAAGGCAGCGGCGTCTCGATCAAGGGCTCGCTCGAGGTCGACCAGAACGGCGACCTCATGAATGCGAACTTTCCGACCTATTCGCCGTCCGACGGCGACAAGACCTCGCTGAAGGTCGAGCGCGGTCCCGACGGCGTGGTGAGGGGCACCATGCGCGGCGACGTGTTCGATGGCCGCGGCTTCCTGAAGTCGGCGATCTCGGGCAATTCAGGCAAGGACGACAACAAGAGCAAGCTGAAGAACGTCGACTTCGACATCGACGTCAAGCTCGGTGCGGTGGCCGGCTTCAACGGTGAGGCGATGCGCAGTGTCGATGCCAAGATGTCGCGGCGGAGCGGCGCGGTCAAAGCGCTCACGTTGAGCGGCAAGATCGGCAAGGATGTGCCGGTGACGGCAGACCTGCGTGGCGGGCGCGCGCAAGGCGGCCGCGAGGTGGTCTACCTCCAGACCAACGACGCCGGCGCTTTCCTGCGTTTCTCCGACACCACCAACAAGGTGTTCGGCGGCCAGATGGTGGTGGCGATGGAGCCGCCGACGTCGGAGCCGACGGCGCGGGAAGGTCTCATCAACGTGCGTGACTTCACGGTCAAGGGCCTGGAGCAGCTCGATCGCGTCGCAGCAGGGGGACCCAACGGCGCGCAGAGCGGTGTCTCCTTCACCGCGTTGCGCGCGGAATTCACCCGGCAGAACGGCGCGCTCACGATCCGCGACGGTGTCGTCAAGGGACCGATGATCGGCGCGACCATTGAGGGCGCGATCGACTATCCCGGCAATCAGGTGTGCATGAGCGGCACCTTCGTGCCGGTGTACGGGGTGAACAACATCTTTGGCCAGATTCCGTTGTTCGGCATCTTCCTCGGCGGCGGCAATAACGAGGGGCTGATCGGCGTGACCTATGAGGTCGTCGGCACACCGGCCGCACCCGTGATGCGCGTCAATCCGATCTCGGCGATGGCGCCGGGCCTGTTCCGCAAGATCTTCGAGTTCAACACCGGCAAGCAGAACTCGCCGTTCGACGAATTGCCAACGCAATCGGGCGATTCGCGGCCAGTCCCAAGCGGTTGCAATGTGGCGCGGCGGTAGCGTGAGGCGGCGAGGCCATCACGCCTGCTAGCGTCCATTCAGATCGTGAAGAAAATCGGCCCAAGCCTTTTGTCAGCAGCAAGCTTTTTTCAGCAACAAGGCTTTTTTCGGGAGCACGGCTATCGGCGATTGAGCCAGCCTGGGTAAGGCCGCAATGAATCGCTTCGTTCACCGCATCATCATGGCTGTGCTTCTTGCCGCTGCACTCGCCGTCATCTGGAAGGTGCTGGGCGGGCGATGAAGCGGCACCGGCGGCATGCGCCGGTGCCAATTCGCATCCAGGAGATATCAGCGCCGCGCGAAGGCGCCGCTCGGCTCCTCGCCTTCCTTGCGCACCAGCGCGTCCACGCTGATCGGGCCGCCACCGGCTGCGGAGATGTAGAGACAGGCGAAGCAGAACAGGATCGCCGCGGTACCGCCGTTGAGCAGTGGCAAGAACACCGGCGAGCCGCTCTTGAACATGTGGCCGAGGAAATAGGCGAAGGCCATTTCACCCGACAGGACGAAGGCCGAGATCCGCGTGAACAGGCCGATCATCAGGGCCGCACCGAGCACGAGCTCGAGCGTGCCGGCCGCATAGATCAGCGGCGGGATGTCGGCGAAGTAGGGGACGGCCGGAAACTTGAAGATCTTGGCGATGCCGTACTGAAGCAGCAGCAAGCCGGTGATGAAGCGAAACAGGCTCAGCAGAGCCGGTTGAAAGCGAGACAGTGAATTCATGATTTGCGCCCTTCCATCCAATTCCCGTGCGACTTCAATCGCATCAGGTTCCACCCTGCAAGACAGGGACCATCAATTTGCGCTGACATTTTCGTCATGACAGACAAAACACCCCAAGCGCGGCTTTGAGCCTAAGGCTTTGCACATTTTGTTGCTGGAACACATGCATCCGCCGTCCGTAGTTCTCCGGTGGCGACGGGGATTGCAGGTTACCTCGGGTACACCTAGCGCCGCAAGGCGGGCACAACCAGAAAGGGAATCATCCCGAGAATGACGCTCGCAAGTGCGAAGGCGAGCAGCGGATTGTAGCTCTGGGTCGCGTCGTGGATCAGGCCGCCGCTCCATGAGCCGAATGCCGAGCCGAGGCCGCTGCCGATCGAGATGCTGCCGTAGATCGTGCCGACGCGCTTGCCGCGGAAGATCTTCATCGCGGTGGCGGATATCAGCGGTCCCCGCGAGCCCATCATGCTGCCGAAGCAGACGACGAAGCCGCTGAGCAGGAGGGTGTTCGGATTGTACTGCAACAGCCACAGGAGGAAGATGCCGAGGATCGAAACCGCGTAGCTCAGCAGCACCGAAGGTCTGCGGCCGATCAGACCGTCGAGCGCGGAGACGCCGAGCATGCCGAACACCAGCACCACGCCGGAAAATCCCCAGGCGGTTGCGGCCTGCAAAGGCGGGAAGCCCGCATCGATCAGATAGGCGACGATCTGGGCCGCGATGGAGTACATGCCGACCGCGGTGAAGAAGAAGGTCGAGAACAGCGCCCAGAACGCGTGATGACGCATCGCGCGCAAGAGCGTCCAGCCTTCGTCGACGAAATCGGGATCGGTCTTCTTGACGACATGCGGCGAGCCCGTGGCGAACATCCGCCACGGCAGTAGCAGCAAGGGAAGCAAGAAACCGAGCGCTGCGAAGCCGAAAATCTCGTAGGTGGCGCGCCAGCCGGCATGGTCGATCAGGATTTGCGAGATCGGCAACAGCACGAGAACGCCGCCGCCCATCGCCGAATAGACCACCGACATCGCGGTCGGCAGGCGCGGACCGAACCAGCGGCCGAGCAGGATCGAATTCGGCACGATGCCGATGAAGGCGATGCCGACGCCGACGCAGAGGCCAATTGAGAGCTGGAACTGCCAGAGATAGTTTGCGTGCGACGCGATCAGGAAGGCGGCGCCGAGCAAGAGCAGCCCGAGTGCATAGACGCTGCGCGGTCCGGAATGGTCGAACAGGCGTCCGACGAACGGCGCGGTGAGGCCGCTTGCGAGCCAGGTCAGCGAGTAGACCGAGACGATCTGCGCGCGATCCCACCCAAAGCTTTCCGAGATCGGCTTCAGAAACACCGTAAAGCTGTCGCCGAGCCCGCGCCCCAGCACAGACAGCGTAAAGCACAGCGCGAGCACGATGAGGGCAGTGCGCACATGCGCGCCAGACTGTGCCGCGGCATTCCCTCTGCCGTCTTCCTTATCTTTTTCCTTGGGCGTGTTCTGATCCATTGCCTGTCAGGGAGCGCGCTTCCGCACGCCCTGGCAAGCAGTGAAAAGCTCATACGCCTATGCAGGCTTGACGAGGACGTGCTTCTTCTTGCCGAGCGAGAGCTTGATCACGCCCTCCGGCGTGAGATGGGCCGGCGTCAGCGTCATCTTCTCGTCGGTGACGGGCTCGTCATTGACCCTGAGGCCGCCGCCCTTGATCTGACGCCGCGCTTCGCCGTTGGAGGCGACGAGACCCGCCTTGACGAAGGCGTTGAGCACGCCGAGTCCGGCCTCCAGCTCACCACGCGGAATTTCGACGGTGGGGAGCGTCTGCGCCAGTGCGCCTTCCTCGAAAGTCCGCCGCGCAGTTTCCGCTGCCTCAGTCGCCGCGTCGCGACCGTGCAGCAGCGCGGTCGCTTCCGTCGCGAGCACCTTCTTGGCCTCGTTGATCTCCGAGCCCTGGAGCGCCTCGAGCTTCCTGATCTCGCTCATCGGCAGGGTCGTGAACAGCTTTAGGAACTTGCCGACGTCGGCGTCCTCGGTGTTGCGCCAATACTGCCAAAAGTCATAGGGCGAGAACTGGTCGGCGTTGAGCCAGACCGCGCCTTGCGCGGTCTTGCCCATCTTGGCGCCGGAGGCGGTCGTGAGCAGCGGCGTCGTCAGCGCAAAGAGCTGCGGCGAGCCCATGCGGCGGCCGAGATCGACGCCCATGATGATGTTGCCCCATTGGTCGGAGCCACCCATCTGCAACCGGCAGCCGGCGCGCTGCGAGAGCTGCACGAAGTCGTAGGCCTGACAGACCATGTAGTTGAACTCGATGAAGCTCATCTCCTGCTCGCGCTCGAGACGCAGCCGCACGGAATCCATGGTCAGCATGCGGTTGACCGAAAAATGCTTGCCGACGTCGCGCAGCATCTCGATCCAGTTGAGCTTGGTCAGCCACTCCGCGTTGTCGAGCATGACCGCATCGCTGGCACCGTCACCGTAGTGCAGCACCTTGGCGAACACGCCGCGGATCGAGGCTTTGTTGGCTTCGATCTCGGCGATCGTGCGCATGGCGCGCGTCTCGTCCTTGCCGGAAGGATCGCCGACCATGGTGGTACCGCCGCCCATCAGCGTGATCGGCTTGTTGCCGGACTGCTGGAGCCAGTGCAGCATCATCATGGTCAGGAAGTTGCCGATATGCAGCGACGGCGCGGTGCAATCGTAGCCGACATAGGCGGTCGCTTCGCCCTTGGCGGCGAGCGCGTCCAGCCCCTCGAAATCGGAGCACTGGTGGACGAAACCCCGTTCCTGCAAAATATTGAGGAAATCCGATTTAAATGCACTCATCTGTCGGCGGCTCTGATCATTCTTATTTTACGGTAATTGCGGCTGGCTGCGGAACCCGAAAGGAACGGACTGCCGCGTCGCGGTGCGCTGTGGCATTATAAGATGTGCTTGTTTGATACAAGCCAGGCGTCGGGGTAGGAAGGCGTCGAGGCTTACGGGATGATATTGACTGCACTCGGTCTGATGAGCGGGACCTCGCTTGATGGGGTGGACGTTGCGCTGATCGAAACAGATGGAAAGCAGATCAAGGCGTTCGGGCCGTCCGGCTACCGGCCGTACAGCAATGCCGAGCGCAGCCTGTTGCGCCGGGCGCTCACCGAGGCCGTCCATTTGCCGCGGCGCGATGCCCGGCCGGGGGTTCTGGCCGAGGCCGAGCGTGCGGTGACGCTGGCGCATGCCGAGGCGGTCGCCGCCTTCACTGCCCAGAACCGGATGAAGCCGGAGGAGATCGACATCGTCGGCTTCCATGGCCAGACCGTGCTGCACCGGCCCGAGCGGCGCTTGACGGTGCAGATCGGCGACGCATTGGCGCTGGCCAAGGCCATCCACATCCCGGTGATGCATGATTTCCGCGCCGCCGACGTCGAGGCCGGCGGGCAGGGCGCGCCCTTCGTGCCGGTCTACCACCGGGCGCTGGCGCAATCGCTGGAGCGCGAGGGGCCGATCGTCGTGGTCAATATCGGCGGCGTCTCCAACATCACCTATATCGACGGCAACGACACGCTGATCGCCTGCGATACAGGTCCCGGCAACGCGCTGCTCGACGACTTCATGTACCGGACCATGAACCAGACGTTCGACGCGGAGGGAAAGTTCGCCGCGCTCGGCAAGGCCGATGAAGACTGGATCGCGCGGGCGCTGAAGCAGCCGTTCTTCGCACTACCGCCGCCGAAGTCGCTCGACCGCAACGATTTCGCCGCGTTGAAGCTTGTCGACGTGCCGCCGGCCGATGGGGCTGCGACGCTCACGGCCTTCACCGCGGCGGCGATCGCGCGGGTCATTCCGCAGCTGCCGCGACGGCCGAGGAGCTGGATCATCTGCGGCGGGGGCGCCCGCAACCTCACCATGCTGCGCATGCTGCGGGAGCGGGTGGGATCGGCGACGGTCCAGGCCGCCGAGACGCTTGGCTGGGCCTCTGACGCCATCGAGGCGCAGGCCTTCGGCTTCCTGGCAGCGCGTGGCATGAAGGGCCTGCCGTTATCCTACCCCGCCACCACGGGGGTGCCGATGCCGATGACGGGCGGGGTGATCGCAAGGCCTTAGATCACGGGTGGTTGATGCAAATGCATTGATCTTGACGCATTTATGCAATTGCATCTAGATTGATGCGGTTGCATCTAACGTCGGGATCTCCATCATGGCCGCAGCCCTCAAACTGATCAGCCACAAGCTTTGCCCCTATGTGCAGCGCGCGGTGATCGCGCTGACCGAGAAGGGCGTGCCGTTCGAACGGGTCGACATCGACCTCGCCAACAAACCGGACTGGTTCTTGAAGATATCGCCGCTCGGCAAAGTGCCCGTGCTGGTGGTCTCAACCGAAGAGCGCGAGGTCGCGCTGTTCGAGAGCAACGTGATCTGTGAGTACATCGAGGAGACGCAAGCAGGCGGCAAGCTGCATCCGGCCGATGCGCTGGGGCGCGCCGAGCACCGCACCTGGATGGAGTTCGGCTCCGCGATCCTCGGGGATCTCTGGGGGCTGGAGACGACGACCGATCCGGCCGTGTTCGACAGCAAGCGCCACGCGTTGTTGGCAAAGTTTGCCCGCGTCGAGGCTGCGTTGGGCGCCGGCCCGTTCTTCGCCGGTGCATCGTTCAGCCTGGTCGACGCCGTGTTCGCGCCGATCTTCCGATATTTCGACGTGTTCGATGAGCTCGCCGAACTCGGCATCTTCAAGGACTTTCCGAAGATCTGCGCATGGCGCGCGGAGCTTGCCAAGCGTCCCAGCGTTCGCAATGCGGTGGGCGCGGACTATCCGCAATTGCTACGCGCCTTCCTGGTGCGCCATGACGCGCATCTGTTAAAGCTCGCCGCGTAAAGCGCGCTCAGAATCATCGGCGCCTAGGTACATCCATCGGCGAGCAGCAATCTGCTCGTCGTCGCCGCGTGGCGCACCTTGAACAGCTCCTGAATCTCAGGGTCGCTCAGGAATGCTTCCGCGCTTTCGCGTTCTGGAAATTCGATGATGACGAGGCGTTCGGGTGTCCAGTCGCCCTCGATCGTCGTCGGCTGAACCCCGCGAACGATGTATTGCCCCGAATGCTTGGCGATGTAGGTGGGGATTTCGGCGATGTATCTCTTGAAGCCGGCAAAGTCATTCACTGACAGATCGAGCACCAGATACGCCTTCATCCCTCGCCCCCAAGCTGGCATCGGACCAGGCCGACCTCATCATCTAGCGCTAGCTAGAGCTCCGCGGCCATCTTCGCCAGCGTCGCGACCGTATTCATGTTGCGAGCGGTGCCGGTCTTGGCGGCGGGGATGACGAGCTTCGACGTCCCCATGCCATCGCCATAATGCACGTAGATCTCGCGGCGGCCGAGCCGGACTTCCTCGTCCCTCTGGCCGCGGAGTCCCGTAAGCGTGTCCGCGGGCGGCGCCTTGTCGAGGAAGATCGCCACGGTGCGGTTCGGCGCAGCCTTCGGGAAGGGATTATCGGCTGCAACCTGCGCCATCTCTTCTGCGCTGCGCACGAGCACGCCGACCGGCGCGCCGGCGTAGGTGTGCAGGCGCTTCTCCAGCGCAGCCTTGATCGCAGCTTCTGACTTGCGGCTGGTGAACACCACATTGCCACTGGCGATGTAGGTGCGCACGGCCGCAAAGCCGAGCGCCTCGCACATCGCCTTGAGCTCGGTCATCGGAAGCTTGCCGGTGCCGCCGACGTTCACGGCACGGAGCAGGGCGACGAAGGAGCCCATGAACAACCTTTGGCGAGCGGCCTTTAGCGCACGTTGGCGAGCCGCATGTCGAGATAGGCGGTGATGGTCTCCATCAACGGCTCGAGCTTTCCGTCGAAGAAGTGGTTGGCGCCGGGGATGACCTGCTGGTCGATCACGATGCCCTTCTGCGTCTTCAGCTTCTCGACCAGCGTGTTGACGTCCTTGGGCGGCACCACCGCATCCTTCTCGCCATGCACGATCAGGCCCGAGGACGGGCAGGGCGCGAGGAAGGAGAAGTCATAGAGGTTGGCTGGCGGTGCGATCGAAATAAAGCCTTCGACCTCGGGACGGCGCATCAACAGCTGCATGCCGATCCAGGCGCCGAAGGAGAAGCCGGCAACCCAGCAGGCGCGAGCTTCGGGATTGATGGTCTGCGCCCAGTCAAGCGCTGCGGCGGCGTCGGACAATTCGCCGGTGCCGTGATCGAACGAGCCCTGGCTGCGGCCGACGCCACGGAAATTGAACCGCAGCACGGAGAAGCCACGATGTGCGAAGGCGTAGTAGCACTGGTACACGATCTGATGATTCATCGTGCCGTGAAACTGCGGATGCGGATGCAGAATCATCGCGATCGGCGCGTTCTTCTGCTTGGCCGGATGGTAGCGGCCTTCGAGGCGGCCCGCGGGGCCGGCGAAAATGACTTCAGGCATGATGATCTCTTGATTGATTCCTTGAAGGTGATCCCTGAGCAATCAACCGATTGTGGCTCGCTCCATCGGCAGCGAAGCCGACGAAAGCGGGACTGGAGGAGGAAGGGCGCCCTCGGATGATGCGCGAGCGGCGCGCGGTGACTTGACGGCCCGCGTTCTAACATAGGCTGAGGGTCAAAAAGCAAGCATCTTGAGCATCTCCCAATGCGGTCAAGAGCTTAGCTGGTTGTCGCAATGTCATGCGAGGCAGCGTCCCGAGAGCCGTCGCCGGCGCCGCCACCCCTTGGCGGCGAGGTGAGAAGCCGGCCCGGTCGCCTCGCCCGCGGTGCCGGGCTAACTCTTTGAATTCATGACTGTTTGTTGGTTGGTAGCTGTGCCCGTTTATGCCGTGGCTGTGCCCAGGCCTGCAACCGATGGCCGGTAGCGCCGGCTCCCCTGGAGGGTCTGCCCGCCATCGAAGGTGAGCTCGAAATCTCCGGATGGTTTGAGGTCCACGCCGGTGACCCGGTCGAGATTCGCGAGCTTCGTGCGGTGGACGCGCACGACATGGAATCGCGCCAGTTCGCTTTCCGCTGCTGCCAGGGTGCCCCGGATCAGGTGCTGGTTACCGTCGGCCAGCCTGTACTCGATGTAGTTGCCGGCCGAGGCAACCCACAGGATCTCCTGCGGCTCGACCCGGATGCGGCTTGCACCGTCGCGCAGCCAGATCGCATCGGGCGCCTTCGCCGGCCCGGCTGGCTCGATCATACCGGTTGCCTGCGTCTCGCGCCGGCTGTCGAACAGCCAGATCGTGCTCCCGATCAGGAAGCAGGCGACGACGTCCTTGCGAAACTCGTACAGCACCGTCGCAAAGGAGAAGTGGAAGTCATAGACGCTTCCGGCAAGCCAAAGGACGAGTTTTCGGATCCAGACCATGCCGGTGATGTGGACGGCAGAGAAGGCGACCAGCGCGATCACTCCGATGCCGGCCCGACCTGCGTAGTTTGGAGTGCGGCGCATCCGCCGGACGGCCATGACCAGGATCGGAACCGCAAGCAGGATGACGGCGACGCTCGAAGTCTCCCAGAACAGGCGCCGGCCCAGATCGTAGGGGTCGCCGCGCCAGACGGCATCCTGCGCGGCGGACAGCGCATTCACGATTCCGGTGGCGAATGCGACCACCGCAATCACGCTGAACATCGCAACGTCGTGGCGATTGATCCCGCGATGCCCTCCGCTCGTCCCAGCGTGCAGCGCCTCATCCCCTCGCTTCCGGTCCTGATCCCAAACCGGCTCGACGCGCTCCTTCTCGCGGGCATTCTGGATGTCAGCCATGGCCCCAAAACCGCGTTTGTCGTCCCGTCAAGGAGCAGAAAACCATGTCAACACCACAGCAACTCTCGACCTCGGAGCGGCGCATCGATCTGGATTGGGTGCGGATTAGCGCCTTCGGGCTTCTGATCTTCTACCACGTCGGCATGCTTTACGTGTCCTGGGGATTTCACATCAAGAGCGCGTACAGGCTGACCTGGCTCGAGCCGTTGATGCTGGTCCTCAATCCCTGGCGGCTGTCACTTTTGTTCCTGGTTTCCGGGGTTGCGACGAGGTTCATGCTCGGCAAGTACCGCCTCGGTTCGTTCGTGGGCGCGCGGTCGACACGGCTCCTGATCCCCCTGATCTTCGGCATGCTGGTGATCGTGCCGCCGCAGTCCTACCTCCAGATCGTCGAGGCCCTCGGCTATCCCGCGGGCTTTGCCGATTTCTACGTCCGGCACTACTTGGCGTTCGGCGCGCAGTTCTGTCCGAATCCCTGCATCGTGCTGCCGACCTGGAACCACCTCTGGTTTGTGGTCTATCTGTGGGTCTACACGATGGCGCTGGCCTGCGTGCTCTGGCTGTGGCCAGCCCTGACCGACCGGCTCAGTGCGAAGCTTGCCGTCCCGCTCACAGGGCCCGGCCTCCTCATCATGCCGTGTCTGCTATTCGCGGCTTGGCGCCTGTTCCTGTTCCCAGCCTTTCCCTCCACGCATGCGCTGTTTGGCGATTGGTACAACCATGCGGACTATGCAACGGCGTTCCTGATCGGCTTCCTGCTGGCGAAGCAGGGTATCGTCTGGTCCGAGATCGAACGACAACGCTGGGCGGCACTGGCACTCGCGGCCGTTTGCTTAACCATCTTCATCCTGTTGTTCGCGGGTCTGCTCGCGCCGTCGCCGCTGCTGAAGAAGTGCGCCAGCATCGCCTATGGCTGCTATCAGTGGCTTGCCATGGCCGCGGTGCTCGGTTTCGCACGGCGGCACTTCACGGCCGACGGACCCGCGCGCCGCTACCTCACGGACGCGATCTTCCCGTACTACATCGTGCATCAGACGGCGATCATCACGATCGCGCATGCACTGCGCGGCAGCGGCTTCTCGGTCGGGATCGAGGCCTCCATCGTGATCCTGGGCACCGCGCTGACATGTGTGGTCACCTTTGAAGTCGTGCGCCGGATCAATTGGCTGCGACCGCTGTTCGGATTGCGTATGGAGGCACGCGCGCCAGCCAAGGCCGTGCAGCAACAGCCGGCTTGACCGATTGGCGGGCGGGCAAAAGGTGCTAAGAGGGCGGCATGCCAACCCGCGTCTATCTCGACTGGAATGCGACCACGCCGCTGCGTCCCGAGGCGCGGGCGGCGATGGTCGCGGCCTATGATCTCGTCGGCAATCCGTCCTCGGTCCATGCCGAGGGGCGGGAGGCGCGGCGGCTGGTCGAGGCGGCCCGTGCCGCGCTGGCGGGCGCGGTTGGCGGCCTGCCGCGGAACGTCGTCTTCACCTCGGCGGGAACCGAGGCCAATGCGCTGGCGCTCTCGCCGGGTCTAAGGGGGCCCTCTGGCGGCCCGGTGGAACGCCTCCTGGTGTCCGCCGTCGAGCACGCCTCCGTGCTGGCAGGCGGGAGGTTTCCCGCCGACGCCGTCAGCCCGATTCATGTGACGCGCGCCGGCGTCGTCGACATCGATCACCTCAAAGCGCTGCTCGGCTCCGGCCCGCCGGCGCTGGTGTCGATCATGGCCGCCAATAACGAGACCGGCGCGCTTCAGCCGGTGGCGGAGGCGGCGCGGATCGTCCATGAGGCGGGCGGGCTTCTGCATGTTGACGCGATCCAGGTTCTTGGGAAAATTTCTTTCGATATCAAGGTGGTCGGTGCCGATCTTGCCACCTTCTCTGCGCACAAGATTGGTGGCCCCAAGGGCGTCGGTGCGCTAGTCGTCGCTGAGAGTGTGACAGGGCTGGAACCGGTTCTCCGTGGTGGGGGGCAGGAACTCGGCCGCCGTGCGGGAACCGAGAACGTCGCGGGCATCGCCGGCTTCGGCGCAGCCGTGACGGCGGCCCTTCAGACTCTGGCGGAGGGTGCGGAACGGCTCCGAAGCCTCCGGAATCGCTTGGAAAACGGGCTGCGAACCGTGCCAGGCACAACGGTTTTCTCGGAGGACGTTGAGCGGTTGCCAAATACCACTCTATTTACGGCGCCAGGGCTGAAGGCGGAGACCGCCGTGATCGGTTTCGACCTCCAAGGCATCGCCGTGTCCTCAGGCTCCGCCTGTTCCTCTGGAAAAGTGCAGCCGTCTCACGTGCTCTCCGCCATGGGATTCGACCCCAAAACGGCCCAGGGAGCGGTGCGCCTCAGTCTGGGCTGGTCCACGCAGGAGGCGGACATCAATCGGGCCCTTGAGGCTTGGCGAAAGCTCGGTAATAACCTACTTAGAGAGTAAGCGACGAAACACGGCTTGAACGGTTCTAAGCGCGTGCTTTCCGCATAGAAACATCGTAATAGTCGTTCGAGTTTGATCCACCGCGGTCCTTGAAACCGCGAGCGGAGGATGGAATGCCAGCCGTACAAGAGACGGTCGAGCGCGTGAAGCGCATCGACGTCGACCAGTATCGTTATGGGTTTGAGACCCTGATCGACTCCGAGAAGGCCCCGAAGGGCCTGTCGGAAGACATCGTAAAATTCATTTCCGGGAAGAAGAACGAGCCCGCCTGGATGCTCCAGTGGCGGCTCGAGGCCTATCGGCGCTGGCTCACCATGACTGAGCCGACCTGGGCCCGCGTCGACTATCCCAAGATCGACTTCCAGGACATCTACTATTACGCGGCGCCGAAGCCGAAGAAGACCGTCTCCTCGCTCGACGAGATCGATCCGGAGATCCTGAAGACCTACGAGAAGCTCGGCATTCCCCTGCGGGAAGTCGCGATGCTCGAAGGCGTCGAACCGAAGGTGGGCGAGGAAGACCCGGCCCGGCGCAAGATCGCGGTCGACGCCGTCTTCGACTCGGTGTCGGTTGCGACCACTTTCAAGGCCGAGCTGAAGAAGGCCGGCGTGATCTTCATGCCGATCTCGGAGGCGATCCGCGAGCATCCCGAGCTGGTGCAGAAATATCTCGGCTCCGTGGTGCCGACCTCCGACAATTTCTATGCGACGCTGAACTCGGCGGTGTTCTCGGATGGCTCGTTCGTCTATGTGCCGCCGGGCGTACGCTGCCCGATGGAGCTGTCGACCTATTTCCGCATCAACGAGCGCAACACCGGCCAGTTCGAGCGTACGCTGATCATCGCCGACAAGGGCTCCTACGTCTCTTACCTCGAGGGCTGCACTGCTCCGCAGCGCGACGAGAACCAGCTCCACGCCGCCGTGGTTGAACTTGTCGCGCTCGATGACGCCGAGATCAAATATTCGACGGTCCAGAACTGGTATCCCGGCAACTCGGAAGGCAAGGGCGGCATCTACAATTTCGTCACCAAGCGTGGCGACTGCCGCGGCAACCACTCCAAGATCTCCTGGACCCAGGTCGAAACCGGGTCGGCGATCACCTGGAAATACCCGAGCTGCATCCTGCGCGGCGACAATTCGAGCGGCGAGTTCTACTCGATCGCGATCTCGAACGGTTTCCAGCAGGTCGATAGCGGCACCAAGATGATCCATCTCGGCAAGAACACCTCGAGCCGGATCATCTCCAAGGGCATCGCGGCCGGCAAGTCGCAGAACACCTATCGCGGTCTCGTCACCGCGCATCGAAAAGCGACCGGCGCCCGCAACTTCACCGCCTGCGACTCGCTGCTCATCGGCGACAAATGCGGCGCGCACACCGTGCCGTACATCGAGGCGAAGAACTCGTCGGCGACCTTCGAGCACGAGGCGACGACCTCGAAGATCTCCGAGGACGTGCTGTTCTACTGCATTCAGCGCGGCCTCTCCCAGGAAGAAGCCGTCGGCCTCGTCGTCAACGGCTTTGTGAAGGACGTGCTTCAGCAGCTCCCCATGGAGTTCGCCGTGGAAGCGCAGAAGCTGATCTCGATCTCGCTTGAAGGGTCGGTTGGCTAATTGCCGGCCCTCGCGGCGCGCTTCGGCGCTCCCTGGATCATTTGAATAGACTGGAAACCAATATGGCTTTGCTTGAAGTGAAAGATTTGAAAGTCCGTGTCGAGGAGCGCGAGATTCTCCACGGGCTGACGCTGACCGTGAATGAAGGTGAGGTGCACGCGATCATGGGGCCGAACGGCTCCGGCAAGTCGACGCTGTCTCACGTCATCGCCGGCAAGCCCGGTTACGAGGTGACCGACGGCCAGATCCTGTTTAGGGGCGAGGACCTCCTGGAGATGGATCCGGAGGAGCGCGCCGCCAAGGGAGTGTTCCTGGCGTTCCAGTATCCGGTCGAGATCCCTGGCGTCGCCACCATGAACTTCCTGCGCACCGCACTGAACGCGCAGCGCAAGGCGCGTGGCGAGGACGAATATTCGACACCGGATTTCCTCAAGAAGGTCCGCGAGGTCTCGAAGTCACTGAACATCCCGCAGGACATGCTCAAGCGCGGCGTCAATGTCGGCTTCTCCGGCGGCGAGAAGAAGCGCAACGAGGTGCTCCAGATGGCGCTGTTCGAGCCGAGCCTGTGCATCCTCGACGAGATGGATTCCGGCCTCGACATCGACGCGCTGCGGATTGCGGCCGACGGCGTCAACGCGCTGCGCTCGCCCAAGCGCGCGATGGTCGTGATCACCCACTATCAGCGGCTCCTGAACTACATCGTGCCTGACTTCGTGCATGTGATGTCGAAGGGCCGTGTCGTGAAGAGCGGCGACAAGCAACTGGCGCTGGAGCTGGAGGAGTCCGGCTACGCCCAGTTCGAGGACGCCGCATAAGGATTGTTTGCGATGAACGTTGCTTTGGCCAAGACCGGGAACGGCCGCGCGGTGAGCGATCTCTTCACCAGTGCCGAAGGTCGGCTGCCCGGCTCGCCCGCGGTGCTAGCTGCGCGCCGTCAGGCCTTCGAGACCTATGAGCGTCTCGGCCTGCCGCACCGCCGGCTCGAGGAGTGGAAATACACCGACCTCCGCGCGCTGGTCGGCGAGGTGCTGCCGCTTGCGGCTGCGCCTGACGCGGCGGCGCTGTCGCGCGCGACTGACGCCGTAAAGGCGCATGCGTTTGCCGGCGCCCGCAAGCTGGTGCTGGTCGACGGCGTGTTCGCGGCCGACTTGTCCGACGTGAAGGCGCTCGCATCCGAGGTCAGCGTCAAGACGCTGCGCGAAACGCTGGAGAAGGAGTCCGGGGACCTGCTCGCGACCGCTTCGACGGACGCGATGATCTCGCTGAACGCGGCGATGGCGACCGACGGGGTGGTGGTGTCGATTGCGGACGGCGCGCAGCTTTCCGCTCCGATCCAGATTATCCATGTCGCGACGGCGGCGTCCGCGTCCGCTTTCACCCGCTCGCAACTGCGCGTCGGGAACGGCGTCCGCGCCACCATCGTCGAGAGCTTCGTCGCCGCTGGCGCTGCGGCCTACCAGGTCAACGACGCCGTGCTGGTGACGATCGGCGACGACGCCGATGTCGCGCATATCCGCCTGATGGACGATGCGCCTGATGCCGTGAACATCACCTCCGAGATCGTCACGGTCGGCGCGAATACAAAGCTCAACTTCTTCAACATGACGACCGGTGGCGCCGTGAGCCGCCTGCAAGGCTTCATCACGCTGGCAGGCGAGGGCAGCGAGCTCGCGATCAATGGCGTGAACCTCCTGAAGAAGACTGAGCATGGCGATACGACGCTGGTCGTCGACCACGCCGTGCCCCATTGCACCAGCCGCGAAATCTTCCGCGCCGTGATCGATGATCGCGCCCATTCGGTGTTCCAGGGCCGCATCATCGTCCGTCCCGACGCCCAGAAGACCGACGGCAAGATGATGACACGGGCGCTGCTGCTCTCGGACGAGGCCGAGGCCGACAACAAGCCCGAGCTCGAGATCTTCGCCGACGACGTCTCCTGCGGCCATGGCGCCACCGCCGGTGCGCTCGACGACAGCCTGCTGTTCTATCTGCGCGCCCGCGGGTTGCCCGAAAAGGAAGCCCAGGCGCTGCTGATCCAGGCCTTCGTCGGCGAGGCGATCGAGCAGATCGCCGACGATGACCTGCGTGAACACGTGATCGGCATTGCCGAGCGCTGGCTGGAGCGGCGGTCATGAGCACACATCCGGCGGTCCTGAACGGTTCGTATGACGTCGCGCGGGTGCGCCAGGATTTTCCGGCGCTGGCCATGCAGGTCTACGGCAAGCCGCTGGTCTATCTTGACAACGCGGCCTCGGCGCAGAAGCCGCAATCCGTGCTCGATCGCATGACGCAGGCCTATACGAGCGAATATGCCAACGTGCATCGCGGCCTGCACTACCTCGCCAATGCGGCGACGGAAGCCTATGAGGGCGGCCGCGCCAAGGTCGCGCAGTTCATCAACGCGCGGCGACCTGAGGAAGTGATCTTCACCCGCAACGCGACGGAGGCGATCAACCTCGTTGCGTCGTCCTGGGGCGAGCCGAATATCAAGGCAGACGACGAGATCGTCATCTCGATCATGGAGCACCACTCCAACATCGTGCCCTGGCATTTCCTCAGGGAACGCCATGGCGCGGTGATCAAATGGGCGCCGGTCGACGATGAAGGCAATTTCCTGATCGACGAGTTCGAGAAACTCTTGACCGCGAAGACCAAGCTGGTCGCGATCACGCAGATGTCGAACGCGCTCGGCACCATCGTGCCGGTCAAAGACGTGGTGAAAATCGCCCACGCCCGCGGCATTCCCGTGCTGGTCGATGGCAGCCAGGGTGCCGTGCATCTTCCGGTCGATGTTCAGGACCTCGGCTGCGACTTCTATGTTTTCACCGGCCACAAGGTCTATGGGCCGACCGGCATCGGTGTGCTCTGGGCCAAATACGACCAGCTCGTCGCGATGCGTCCCTATAATGGCGGCGGCGAGATGATCCGCGAGGTCTCGCGCGACGTGGTCACTTACGGCGATCCCCCGCACAAGTTCGAGGCCGGCACGCCCGCGATCGTCGAGGCGGTCGGGCTCGGCGCGGCCATCGATTACGTCAATTCGATCGGCAAGGAGCGCATCGCCGCCCACGAGCACGACCTCCTCACCTATGCCCAGGACCGCCTGCGCGAGATCAACGCGCTGCGGCTGATCGGCACCGCGCGCGGCAAGGGCCCGGTGATCTCCTTCGAGCTGAAGGGCGCGCACGCCCATGACGTCGCCACCGTGATCGACCGCCAGGGCATTGCGGTGCGCGCCGGCACCCATTGCGTCATGCCGCTTTTAGAGCGGTTCAACGTGACCGCGACGTGCCGGGCATCCTTCGGCATGTATAATACAAGGGACGAAGTCGACCATCTGGCACAGGCGCTTTTGAAGGCGCGGGATTTGTTCGCATGAGTGACACGGCCGAAATCAAAGCCAATCCGATGGAAACGCATTCGGCGTTGCCGCCGGAGGAGACCGAGCGTCTGACGCGCGAGATCATCGCCGGGCTCAAGACCGTGTTCGATCCGGAGATCCCAGCTGACATCTACGAGCTCGGCCTGATCTACAAGGTCGAGATCAAGGACGACCGCTCCGTCGACGTCCTGATGACGCTGACGACGCCGAACTGCCCGGCCGCCGGCGAGCTGCCGACCATGGTGGAGAACGCGGTGGCGAGCGTCCCCGGCGTCGGCGTGGTTGACGTCAAGGTCGTCTGGGAACCGGCCTGGTCACCGGAACGCATGAGCGACGAGGCGCGCCTCGTGCTCAACATGTGGTGACGCGTTATCTCGGCATTGAATCTGCTCCGCAACGGACCACATCACTGACATGACACAGCCAACACCAGCATCCTCTCCCAAGCCGCGGCGTCCGCGTCCGCAGGTGATGCGGCTCACGGATGCTGCCGCGCAGCGCATTACCGAGCTGACGCAGCGTGCGGATTCCGAGATCGTCGGCCTGCGCGTCGGCGTGAAGAACGGCGGCTGCGCCGGTCAGTCCTACACCGTCGAATATGCCCATGAGATCCGCCCGACCGACGAGGTCGTCGAGGACAAGGGCGTCAAGATCCTGGTCGATCCCAAGGCGGTGTTGTTCCTGCTCGGCACCGAGATGGACTACAAGGCCGACAAGATGCAGGCCCAGTTCGTCTTCAACAACCCCAACCAGATCTCCGCCTGCGGCTGCGGCGAGTCGGTCGAACTGCGGCCGGCCAAGGTCGAGGGGTAGCCTGACTCTCGCAAATCCCACCGCTGTCGTCCTGGCGAACGCCGGGACCCATACCGCGTGATCTCGCAGCGGCGGGCGGTGTCAGTACCAGCGACTGGTAAGACGGACAGTCATCGCTAAACTACCTTCCGTGGTAATGGGTCCTGGCGTTCGCCAGGACGACGATGGGGAGGCAGTTGGGCGATGGACCGCGAATTCCTGATCGACCTGTTCGCCGATTTCGGCCCCGTCACCATTCGCCGGATGTTTTCCGGCTACGGCATCTCCGCCGACGGCACCAATTTCGCGCTGGCCCTGCGCGCCGGCCTGTTCCTCCGCGCGGATGAGCAGACGATCCCGAACTTCGAGGCCGAAGGCTCAGCGCCGTTTCAGTACCAGACCCGCGCCAAAACCGTGATGGTGAAGTCCTACTGGCAGTTGCCCGCGCGCCTGTTCGATGATTCCGAGGAGCTTGCGGAGTGGGCGAGGGCCGCGCTCGCCGCCGCCCAGCGTGCCAAGGTAAAGAAGGGACCCAAGGCAAAGAAGGCGGCGAAGATTGTGAAGAAGCCGCGGAAGAAGAAACAAGCAGCCAAGAAGGCGTTTCGTAGGGTGGGCAAAGCGAAGCGTGCCACCACTTAAGATGACGATTGGAGAGATGGTGGGCAAGGCGCTGCGCGCCTTTGCCCATCCTACGGCAGCTCACCAGACAGCTAGGCCACTTGGCCTTGCCTCTCGACGCTATACTCAGGATCGGCCTCGCAGATCACGCGGTTGCGGCCATTGCGCTTGGCGGCGTAGAGGCAGGCATCGGCGCGCTCGATCAGGGAGTCCGTGTCGTCGCCCGGCTTCAGCATGGAGACGCCGACCGAGATCGTGACGCGGCCCAGAATCTCGCCGGTCGATTTCTTCTTCAATTCCTTCGCCATCACGGCGCGGCGGATGTGGTCGGCGACCGTGAGCGCCTGGCGCAGCGCAGTGTTGGGCAGAACGACCGCGAACTCCTCGCCACCATAGCGCGCGGTGATGTCCTGGCCCTTGATGGTCTGCTTCAGCGACAGGCCGACGAGCCGCAGTACCTGGTCGCCGGTGAGGTGGCCGTAGGAATCGTTGAACGACTTGAAATGGTCGATGTCGAACAGCAGCAGCGACAACGGCTCGCCGCTTGCGAGCGCGTTCTGCACGGCCATGCCGATCATGCGATCGAAATATTTGCGGTTGCCAAGGCCGGTGAGGGGATCGGTGAGGCTCTCGGCGCGGATCGCTTCGAGGCTCTGCTGGAGATTGCTGATCTCGTTGGCGGACAATGTCAGCCGGTCCTCCAGCGCCTTGTTGGTCTCGCGCATGTCGCGCGTCGCATGGAGCAGGGTGTCCACGATCGCCTTGATCTGGTCGCGGTCCTTGGCCGTCGACAGCTTTGCGGCGGCGCCCGACAGGCTCGCATCATAGGAGGCGGACATGCCGAGCGCGTCGGTGAGCACCTTCATCACGTCGTCGATCTCGCCGATGACGCGCGCGCCGACCTTATCGATGCGATCGGTGGTCTTGATGTGGGAGAGATAGGTCTCGTAGATCTGCTCGAGATCGGCTTCGGTCAGCTTGCCGTTGCGCGCCAGCGTCTCGTTGATGATCTTGTTCAGCGGGGCGTTGTAGCCGGTGGCGTAGACGTACCAGATCTCGTAGTTGCGGGGAATTGCGGTCTGCTTGAGCGATCGGATCTGACCGAGCGCCACCTCGGCGAACGCCATCGTGCGTTCGTGTTCATCGAGCAGCTTGACCACAGAATATATCCCCACAGCAGCCGGTGCGCCTCCGACTGCGGCAATGCTTAAATTATGATCTCAGGCTAAAGGACGATTCTGAACGGCCGGTAAACAGCCGTTCCTGCAGCATGATCCGGACGCGAAGGGTCACGTTAGCGCAAAACTGTGCAGGGATTTCTCCCCGCGACAAACACGGAGCGTCTGCGCGGAGATCGTGCCCACACAACAACCTGAAGCGCAGCGCGCCTTAGGCGCGGACGGGGCGCAGCAGGAACGCCGGCAGATGCGAATGATCGCCGGGCTCGCTATCAGCCTCGCGCTGCGGACGGCGCGGTTCGGGACGGCCGATCGAGGGCACATGCGAATTATTGGCCTGCTGGCGCGAGCCGTGGCGCGGCTCGCCGGCGTGCCTTGCTTCGAGCGCAGGCTTCGGCTCGCGCGCAGGCTTTGACTCGCGTGAAGGCTTTGGCTCGCGCGCAGGCCTCGCTTCCGCTGCTGGCCTTGCATCCGGGGCGTGCCGCGCGTCACCGCGCTGCTCGTGGCCGCGACGCGACTTGCCGCGACCGCCGCGCGACCGCTCCCGGCCACGCTGCTCGCGCGAACGTTCGGTTGGCTCGGCGGACTCGCTGTGGGCCTCGAACTCGCCCTCGGCGCGCGGAATGTTCTGGCCGATCAGCTTCTCGATCGCGGCCATCGACTTCTGGTCGAGCGGCGTCACGATCGAGATCGCGGTGCCGGTGCGGCCGGCGCGCCCCGTACGGCCGATGCGGTGAACGTAATCGTCGGGATGATGGGGGACGTCGAAATTGAAGACGTGGCTGACTTCGGGGATATCGAGGCCGCGGGCGGCGACGTCGGAGGCGACCAGAAGCGGCAGCTCGCCTTTGCGGAACTGATCCAGCGCCGCCATGCGGGCCGGCTGGTCCATGTCGCCGTGCAGCGCGCCGACGCTGAAGCCGTGTTTCTGGAGCGATTTGTGAACGATCGCGACCTCGCGCTTGCGATTGCAGAAGATGATCGCGTTCTTGAGATCCTTGGCCTCGCGTAGCAGGCGGCGAAGCAGTTCGCGCTTCTCATGCGCCTCGCGTCCGGCGGGAACCTGGGACTGCGTGACGGTGACAGCCGTGGTGGCGGGCTTGGAAACTTCGACCTTCTGCGGATTGTGCAGGAAGGCCTCGGTGATGCGCCGGATCTCCGGCGGCATGGTCGCGGTGAAGAACAGGGTCTGCCGCGTGAAGGGGACGAGCTTGCAGATGCGCTCGATGTCGGGAATGAAGCCCATGTCCAGCATACGGTCGGCTTCGTCGATGACGAGCAGCTCGACGCCGGTGAGCAGGAGACCGCCGCGCTCGGTATGGTCGAGCAGGCGGCCGGGAGTCGCGATCAGCACGTCGACGCCGCGCATCAGCTTGGCATCCTGGTCGCCGAAGGAGACGCCGCCGATCAGGAGGGCGACGTTGAGCTTCTGGCCGGCGCCGTAGCGGTCGAAGTTTTCCTTGACCTGGGCGGCGAGCTCACGGGTCGGTTCGAGGATCAGGGTGCGCGGCATGCGCGCCCGGGCGCGACCCTTTTCGAGGATGGTGAGCATCGGCAGCACGAAGGCCGCGGTCTTGCCGGTGCCGGTCTGGGCGATGCCGAGCACGTCCTTGCGTGCGAGGACGTGGGGGATCGCCTGTTCCTGAATGGGGGTGGGGTTGGTGTAACCGGTGGCCGCCACTGCGGCGAGGACTTTTTCGGATAGTCCGAGATTTGAAAAGGACATTGAGCCTCTAGTCGAAACCGCCGTTCGGAATCGAGGGTAATAAGGCTGTCGCGCTCCACCCCGAAACGGCGCGCTCTCAAAGAAGCTGGGGGTGCTGACTTACGCGAGCAAGGCTTTGCGCGAGCAACGCGCCAAACTCAGGAATCGCGTTTCGATACCGAGCCGCGTTGCCCGGAACATAGGGGGGAATCGGCCAAAGTCAATGGAGCGGACGCGGGAAGGCTCTAAAAAGCCTAGCGTTTTTGCTCAAATTGCGGGCGAAGTTGCGCTTTTCGCCCGGTCACCGGCCGGGCGACCGGGGGAGGCCAGGGAGGGCGGCTAGCGCTTCTCGGCCGCTTGAGCCCGGAAATCGCCCGGTGCCAGCCCGTAGGCCGCGTTGAAGACCCGGTAATAGGTCGCAAGGCTCTCGAAGCCGCAGGCGGTGGCGATGTCGGCAATCAGCCGCTCCGGCGCCTCGCTCAGGAGGCGGCGGCTTTGCGCCAGGCGTTGCTCGGTCACGGTCTGGGAGAAGCTCTTCTCCGCCATTTCAAAGAGCATGTGGAGGTGGCGCAGGGACACGCCGAGCCAGTCGGCGACCATTGCCGGGGACAATCGGGGATCGTTCAGGTGGCGCTCGATCAGGCGGCGGGCCAACGACAGGCGCCCGACCCGCAGCGCGTATTGTCCGCGGCGGCCCCCGGGCCTGACGATGCCGCGCTCGACCAGGGCGAGGGTGGCCAGCGCTTCCACCAGTGGCTTGGTGCGCGCAGCCTCGACCCCAACGGCGAGGTCACCGAGCTCGGCAAAGGCGGCATCGAGCAGGGGGGCCAGCGCAAGGTCGCCGAATGGCTTTGGCGTCAGGTCGCGAACGCGCCTGTCCTGCGCGGGGATGCCGGCAACCGGGATCTTGAGGATCCTCAGGTGGAAGCCCGCGGTGCCGAGCGGCAGGGTGCGATAGGGCAGGTCGGTATGGCTGGTGGCAAACCTGCCGCTTTCGATCGCAAAATCGCTGCCGCGCATGCCGCCGAACCAGCCGCCGCTGCCGAGCTGCTGGTAAACGCAGATGCTGTCGCTGGCCGCGTCCGCGATGTCGGCGTTGCTACGCTCGACCCGGTAGGGCGAGGCCTTGAGCTCGACGAGGCCGGCCCCGCCGACCTGCCGCAGTGTGAACTCGCCGAAGAAATCGGCGCGCTGCTCCCGCGCGAGTTCCGCGGTGACGCCGAACAAGCCCTTGGCGCGCACCTCACGCCAGTAGTCGAAACGGTCCTGCGGCTCGACCTCGTTGGTGCACCAGCGATACACAAAAAACCCTCGGGTAGACAGGCAATACGGCTCAAGCAAAAGCAGATTCCGTTCAAGCCGGCCATAGGACAGATCGCGCAGGGGCATCCCGCTGGGCGCTTGCCTCACTCTTGAACCCCTGCCATGGCTCGGTCGACTATGACATCAGCGGGCCGCAGGAACCCCAATCGCCCTTCCTGCAAACGGGGGAATTTTCAATGACGCGCAGGCTTCTCTCGGTTTTGGCGGCCCTTGGCATCGCCGCCAGTCTGACGGCATTCGCCGCCCCCGCGCATGCCGAAAGGCGTGTCGCGCTCGTCGTCGGCAACAACGACTACAAGAACGTTCCAAAGCTGCTCAAGGCCGTCAACGACGCCCGCACCATGGGCGACACGTTGAAGCAACTCGGCTTCTCCGTGATGGTAGCTGAGAACCAGAGCCGCCAGCAGTTCACCGAGACGCTGCTCGCCTTCGACAGGGCGATCGAGCCGGGCGACACCGCGTTCTTCTTCTATGCCGGCCACGGTTTCGAGATCATGGGCCAGAACTATCTGCTGCCGACCGACGTGCCGGCCGCGACTGAAGGTCAGGAAGAGCTGGTGCGCGATTCCTCGATCCTCGCATCGTCGAGCGTCTCCAGAACAAGAAGGCGCGCACCTCGATCCTGGTGTTCGATGCCTGCCGTAACAATCCGTTCGAGCGGACCGGCACGCGCGCAGTCGCTGGCGGCGGCGGGCTCGCGCCCATGACGCAATTGCCTGAAGGCGTGTTCTCGGTGTTCTCCGCCGGCCCGCGTCAAACTGCGCTCGATCGTCTGTCGAACGATGATGCCAATCCAAATTCGGTGTTCACGCGCACCTTCGCCAAGGAGCTGCTGCAGCCCGGCGAGAACCTCGTGCAGGTGGCCCAGCATACGCGTCGGCTGGTCAGCGAGATGGCCGATACCGTCAAGCACAAGCAGGTGCCTGTCTATTTCGATCAGATGGTCGACGACGTCTTCCTGAGCGGCGCGGCCAAGGCCGACACCGCGGCACGGCCGGCCGATCCGCCGCCGCAGAAGGTCGCGGCGTTGCCGCCGGTCTCGGTGCCACGCGTGCCGAAGGAGGAAGCTACCAATGCGCCGATCGCGAGCTTCTCGCGCCACAACGGCGGCTGGTCGGTGGTCTTCTCCTTCGCCGATCCCACGCTCGGCATTTCCTGGCGGATGGCAGGCCAGGGCGATTTCCGCGAGACCGGCTTCATCGACACGCTCGATCCGCGCACCCGCAAGCGGCTGCCGAACCCGTCGATCGAGCTGCCGGCGGATGCCCAGGCCGGCACCATCGAGGTCCGCTATGTCGATGCCTCCGGCGACATGCAGGGCCCGTTCCCGATCAAGTTCGATCCGGAGGCCGCGCTGCTCCGCGACCAGCGCAAGATCCTCGACATGACTGCGACGAGCTGGCTGTCGTTCCGCGAGTTCAACGGGTTGCTCGTCTATTACACGCACCTCGTGTCCTACCGCTGCGCCATCCGCGAGGTCCGCATCGGCATCGACACGTCTGTGCCCAACCAGGTCCTGAAGATGCCGGCCTGCGACATGCGTGACCCCAGCGCGATCACTGCCGGCATGCCGCTCTACATGAAGCTGGCGCCGACGACGCAGTTCGTATCGGTCGAGCTGACCTACCGCGATGGCAGCGTGTCGGAGATCAAGAGCTTCCGGACCGCGAACCGCAGCAACAATTGAGCGCCGAATGCCTCAGACGGGCGCAGTCAGGTATCGTGCGTAGATATCCACACGCCTGTCTGTCGCGAGCCCGACATAGCTCCGGTAGCGGGCAACGTCATCAAGGTCGATTTCCGCACGGAGGACGTCCTCGTCCTCCGTGGTGGACTGCGCGAGAATCTTGCCGTCCGGCGCAACGATGATGCTCCGGCCCATGAAGGCGCAATTGCCCTGCCTGCCGGCGCGGTTGCAACTGAGGAAGAAGACGCCATTTTCGGTCGCGCGCGTATAGGCGCGGTGCGTGAAGATCTGCTCGTCGTCGAGGGGCCTGTCTTGTGGGCGGAACGACGCCCAGATATTCGTGACGATCTGAGCGCCTTGCACCATGAGTGCCCGCGTCAATTCCGGAAACCGGATGTCATAGCAAATCTGCATGCCAATCGGCCCCAACATCGTTTGCTGCACCGAGATGCTCTCGCCGGCGACGAAGTAGAGCTTTTCCAGATGCCAGCGATGAATCTTGTGGTAGGTGCCGAGCACGCCGTGAGGGCCAATCAGGACCGACGCATTATGCATTACGCCCTGCTGCACCGGATGACGGAGGGCAAGCCCGACGACAGCATGGAGGTTGTGCTCACGGGCGAGGTCGCATAGCGATGTGATGAAGGGTCCGTTCTCGGGTTCGGCGGCCTGGAATAATCGGAAGGCATATTGTTCGGCTCCGCCGGATTCCGGACTGAAGGGGGTGCCGGGCGTCAGCGGCTCCACGTATCCCGTGTTCGACAACTCCGGGAATACGATCAACTGCGCGCCTGCCTTTGCCTCCGATCGTATCACTGCCTGCATTCGCTCGAGATTCGACGTCGGCTCCAGCACTTGGACGTCAAATTGGATCAAGCTCACATTTACCTTGCTGGTCATCGCTTATCCGTTCTCCTGCCGCGGGCCCAGCGATCCGCACGTATCGCCCCCTGTGCGTCTTCAGTCGACGTCAATGGGCGCTTTCAGGAGCCAGCGGAAATACACGATGCGTATCCAGCCGCTCATAGGGCAGGAGCCGCAGGTCGGCGACGCCGTGGTCCGGCGTATCCACGATCATGATTTCCTCCGCCAGTCCCTCATAGAAGGCACGGAAATGGGTCTTTGAACGAAGCACGATGATGTCGAAGTCTTCCGGACGCAACCCGAACACTCCGAATGCATCGCCATCGACCGCGAATGCAAATGCGCTGACGACACTCACCGACACGCCATCGACGTCAAGCAGCGCGGTCATTCCCAGATCGACCGGCATGCCATGCATGTAGGAGCCCGTCACGCGGTATGATTTCGGGCCTGCCCACTGCACGCGTGCGGTGATGTCCAGCGTCGGCCCCGCCTTCTCGGAACTGTGGCCGCCAAGACTCAACTCCACCAACGCACCAACGCCTGCTTCGAACGCTTTCTGCGCTGCGGCTGCATCCCAGAGAAATGGCACGGCAGCCCCTGCGACACGGCGCCTCAGCAGCTCCCCCAGCAGGTACGTGGAGTCGTTCATTCGGTCGGCGTGCTCGACCAGGACGTATGGGCGCCCCTGCGTCTTGCGCGTCGCCAGGCCCT